>NZ_JBEOVF010000009.1:0-264818 GCF_040295365.1 Streptomyces sp. NPDC002838
CCCGGCATCCCCGCGCCGGCCACCGGCTCCGCCCCTGCCAGGCAGGTGATCGTCTTGTTCCGCTCCCGCGGCGCCAGCAGCCCGGTCAAATACTCGCGAAACCCTCGCCGCTGTGCCAGGCTGAAGAAGAGGTCGTCGAACCGGGCCGCGTACTCCTCCAACGGCCCCGGCGCGAGCGGACACGGACGGCGAGCAGTCATCTTCAGCCCCCAGCAAGGCAGTTGACTCCTGCCACCGGCCTACGACCAACCCGACCTGTCGTCAACCCGCACCACTACCGGATTTAACGAACTACCGGTAACACATACGCGAGGACCGTACTCCCATCTGGCCTCGCCCGGTCAGGCCGCGGTCCGGAAGCCCTCGGCACGCAGGTCCTGGTCGCGGAGCTGGGTGAAGTCGACGTCGAGTTTCGGGTCGTACTCCTCGGGCTGGATGCCGAGTTCGTGAGTGGAATACTCGCCGAACCGTTTGATGTGCTCGGTCAGGTACGGCGAGATGTGGGCCAGGTCCTCCGGGTCGATCTCCCAGCCCTCCTCCAGGAGCTGGCGGACGATCTCTGAGATGTCCAGGGCATTGTGAAAGATCACCGCTTCTCTGAACTGGCAGGGCGGTTCGTGAGGTGACGTCCGCTTCGCGGTTGAAGAGGCGGCTTCTTCAGCAGTCCTAGGGCAGGGCTGTGGCCCAGTACTCCATGGCCTTTTCGGCCAGGTAGCGGACCAGCCTCAGGTCGGCGGCCAGGTCTCGTGCTTCCTGGCTGTGTAGACCCAGGAGAGGCGTACCCTTCGGTCCGCCTCCCTCCTTCATGTGCACGATCCTGTTCCGGATGCCGTACACCCGTGAAGAGATGGCATTGCGGTAGTCACTGCCGGGCAGCGGGGCACCGGAGCCGTCGTCCTCAAGCGTCTCGACATGCTGGATGATCGTGGGGTCACTCAGTGTCGTGAACAGCTCCCGATCACGTAGGAGTCCGGCGACGTCTGCCTGTGTCACCGCCAGGTTGATCACGGCATCGAGTTGGTTCTGCTCGCTCCCCAGGCTGCCGGTCTTCTGAGGGCGTGCATACGGAGATTGCGCCTGCTCCTGTTTGGCGACTCCCTGTCGGGCGACCTCCCAGTCGACGGCCTTCGGCATGTAGAACTCGAGCACCTGGTAGAACTTCAGCCACCGCTCGACAGGGTGACGCCCCGCAGCATTGCCGGCACCATAAAGCTCGGCGGGCTCCGCGTCGTATTGCCGCTGAGGGAAACGAAGCTTCGTCGAGTAAGAGGGTCCCCTCCGGCTCCCGAGACGGTATCCGGTGTCCCAAAGGCGCAGTGACGCTGCTTGAGCCTTGGCGAGGCCGAAGAGATACGAGGTGCCGTACGCGACCAGCACCTTCTGTGCCTCGGCTGCGTCTGAGGCCGACACCCCCGAGAGTTCCAGACTTGGTGAGAGCCCTCCTCCGTGGCGCGTGTTGTACAGCAGGGACAGTTCAGGTGGGACGGAGACCAGCCGCAACGACCGGCCTGAGCCGTCTGCCTCCTCACCCACGTGAAACGCCCCTGTCGAGGCAAGCATGCCGGCCAGGTCAGCGCCCAGAGGGCCCTCCAGATCGACGGCTCGCTTCTGTCGTGGGAGGAGACTACGTACCAAAGCATTGTGGAACTGGTCGAAGTCGCCGACAAGGCGAGCTGTGATCACTCCGTTCTGTGGGTACCAGATGGCATGGCGCTCAGGCAGCGGAACTCCTGAGCTGACGATGCGCTCGACGTGCTCAAGCTGCGCTGCCGACCTCAGTCGCATGCGCAGACCGTCGGCGTCGGCAAAGACGACACGTGCATCGTCGCGCCATCGCCGGCCATCCCACTTCTGCTTGCCATCCCACTCGACGACTACGTCGGTGCGTTTGCCCGCAAGGCTTTTAAGGCGTTCGACAGCCTCCTGGTAAGTGATCTGAGGCGGTGCGAACCAATCATCTTCGAAGTCGTCCCAGAGGTCATCGTCGTACTGCGAGATGTCTTCCATGCGGGCCTCTCTGTTCAGGACATGGCCGGCCGAATCGCTTTGTCACCGGCCTCCATCACGGTAGAGATCTAGGGGTGTGTCCAGCACTGGAATTTCTGGACTTGTTCCGCACTGCACCGACTCCCCTCGCGGAGACCGGTGCGGGGATACCGAGGTCGACGACGCTGCGGCTGGTCTGGCGCCGGCCGAGTTGGGCGAGTTTCTCCTCCGCTCCGGCGAGGCTCACTTGCAGTCCTTCGACTTCGCCGAGCCATCCTTCGCGTTCGGCCTCGGCGACGCGGGCGAGGAGGTTGTCGCGGATCTCGACGAGCCTGTCACGCTGAGCAGGGTCGGGCCAGAGCATTGGGCAGCGGACGCCCCGTTGACTGAACGAACAGTGAGAATTGGGCAGTTCAGGGAGCAGATGCTGTCTGCGGTCGCTACGGTCACCGGTCGTGATGGACGATGTTCCCGAGCGGGATCTGGCGACGTTGGTGGTTCCTCGGTGGGGCCGCCTGGTGGAGACCGGCGATCGGTACGAGCCGTATCGGCTCGTCGATCCCGACGGTATGACCGTGGAAGCGGTCGCCGTCTACTTCCAGGAATTACTGGCGGCCGGGAAAGCCCCGTCGACGGTCCGCTCCTACGGAATGGATGTGCTTCGGTGGTGGCGGTTCCTGCAGGCAGTGGGCATTTCTTGGAACCGAGCGACCCGGGCAGAGGCCAGGGACTTCAGCCGCTGGATTCAGCTGACGGTCAAACCAAGGCGAGCGAAGGCTTCGGCTCGGCGGCCGGGACGGGCGGCCAACGCGCCGAACCCTGTGACAGGGAAGCCGTCAGCTGGGCCCGGCTACGCCCCGACCACCGTCGCGCACAGCGAGACGGTGTTACGACGCTTCTACGACATCCACCGCGACGCGGGATCCGGCCCGCTGCTCAACCCGTTCCCACTGGACCTCTCCCGTCGCTCCGGCCGGCCGCACGCGCACCACAATCCGATGGACGGCTGGAAACCGGAGCGGGTGGGGCGTTACCGCCCCAGCATCCCGCGGCGGATCCCGCGCTCCATTCCCGACGAGTGGTTCGACGCGCTGTTCGCTGCGCTGCCCTCCCACCGCGACCGCGCCCTGGTCGCGTTCTGGATCTCCACCGGAGTACGCGCCTCGGAGCTGATCGGCATCCGGCAGCGCGATGTTGACCCCGGCCAGCAGTTGATCAGTGTGGTGCGCAAGGGCACGCGGGCGGTGCAGCAGGTGCCAGCGTCGGCAGACGCGTTCGTGTGGTTGCGCCTCTATCAGCAGGAGGTACACGGTCATGTGCCACGTGGTCGTACGCAGCCAGTATGGTGGACACGGCGACGTCCGCTGCGGCCTCTGACCTATCACGGTGCCCACCGGATGTTCGAGCGGGTCAATGTCTCGCTCGGCGCCGACTGGACCCTTCACGACCTGCGGCACAGCGCGGCCGCCCGCATGGTGCGGGACCCGAAGCTGACGTTGGCCGACGTGCAATGGGTGCTCGGACATGCACATTTGTCCGCCACGGAGCTATATCTGACGCCGCGCAAGGACGAGGTCGTGGCCGGGGTACTGGCCCATCACGAGCGTCAGGCCCGTGAGTACAGCCAGCCGGTGCCGCCACCTCCGGCGCCGGGCTACAACCCGGCGTCGCTGGACGTCTTGTTCGGCCGGTCGTCGTGACCGCCGTCGCCAAGCATGTGACGCGCAAGCCGTTGGAGATTCCGAACGCGACGGCAGAGCAGGCCCAGGCGAGGAACAGCCAGTTGCGGACGCGCTTTCCGGCCCGGCCGGCCGAGCCGTGGTGGCCGCACACCGCACGGCCGCTGGAGGAGACGCTGCGGCGGCTGACGGCGCCGCCGTTTCTCCCGGCGGTCAACGGCACCCGAGCCGGTCGTCGACGCGGGGTGACCAAGCTGCTGCGCTGGTTGTCGAGCCTGCCCGGGGAGACCTGGCAGCAGCGGTGGGAGGCCAGCGGCGCGGAGGATCTCCCTGGAGCCGGCTGGGTGGATCTTCCGCTGCGGTGGCTGCGCGAGTGCGGGTCCTCGCCGTCGTATGACCGCGAGGACCTGTCTTCGGGGCTGCTCATGCTGATCTGCGGAGACGTCATCCGACCTGGCCTGCCGTGGATGCTCACCCGCACGCATCGGTATCTCACCTCGGTCATGGCCGAGGTCCGGGATCCCGACGAGTTCGCGCGCCTGCGCCAGCTGGCCGAGTCCGGGCCGGCGAGCGCGCGCAAGGACGCCCAGATCGCCGCGACGCGCATCGCGACCCTGCTGGCCTGCAAGGGAGGGCTGGTCCGCGACATCACGGTCGGTGACTGCGTGGAGCTCGTCGATGCCCAGCGTCGGGTTCATGCCCGCGGCGGGCAGAAGAAGGTCGACTTCTATCTGCGGCTGCGGGCCTTGGGGGTCTTCCCCGAGGACGCCCCAGCAACGATCCGGGCATTCGGCCTTGCCCTTGGCCAGTTGAGCGTCGAGGAGCTGGTGGACCGCTACCGGATCCAGTGCCGGCCCGTCCGCGATCTGATCGTGGACTACCTGAGGGAGCGGCAGCCTTCGCTGGACTTCGCCAGCCTGGACGCGATTTCGCGCACTCTTGCGGGTCTGTTCTGGGCCCGGATTGAAGCCCTGGCGCCAGGGAGTGCCTCCCTGCGGCTTCCACCGGCAGTGGCCCGCCAGTGGAAGGAGGACTTGAAGGTCAAGAAGCGCACCATCACCGGGCCCGATGGGAAGAGCGTCGAGGTCTCCAGCCCGCGGCTCAATGCCAAGGACGAGCTCATGCGAGTCCGGGCGTTCTACCTCGACATCGCGCAGTGGGCGGCCGAGGAACCAGCACGCTGGGGGCCATGGGCCGTGCCCTGCCCGATCCGTGATGACGAGATCCGCAAGGCGAAGGAACGCAAGCGGCGCAAGGCCCGGATAGACCAGCGCACACGCGAGCGGCTGCCTGTCCTGCCCGTGCTGGTCGCAGCGCCGATCGTCGGCGACGCGCGGCCGCCGACCTGCTCCAGGCAGCGAAGAACGCCGAGCCCGGGGCCTTGGTCTCCGGCACCGACGGGGCACTGCGAAGGGCCGTCGCCCCAAAGGCCGCAGGCCACCTCACCTGGGGCGAAGAGACGTCCAGCGGACGGCGGCGGAACCTGACCTATGAAGAAGAGGAGGCATTCTGGGCGTTCGCCACGATCGAGGTTCTTCGCCTGACCGGCATCCGCAACGAGGAACTCCTGGAGTTGACGCACCACAGCGTCACCCAGTACCGGCTCCCGTCCACCGGCGAAGTCGTGCCGCTGCTGCAGATCGCCCCGTCCAAGACCGACACCGAGCGACTCCTGCTGGTCAGCCCAGAACTCGCCGACGTCCTCAGCGCCATCATCAGCCGCCTGCGCGGCCCCAGCGGGGCGATCCCGTTGGTGGCCTCCTACGACGTCCGTGAGAAGGTCTGGAACCCGCCGATGCCGCTGCTGTTCCAGCGCGACATCGGCTCCGAACACCGCGCATTCACGCCGACCGCAATCCGAAGACTGCTCATCAATGCCCTGGCCGCCACCGGCCTCACCAACGCCGACGGCGAGCCGTACAGGGCCTCGCAGAACTTCAGGCTCAGCCAGTGTTCCGCGAGCCCGCGTCCCATTCCCTGGCCGGCCAGGACGTAGCCGCGGGCGACGGCGTGCAGCACCTGCCACGGCGTCAGCTCGATGGACCGGCCGTGTTCGGCCCGCGCGACGGGGCGCAGTTCGGGTTTCCTGCGTGCTGCTTCCTGGCCTTTTTCCCGGCGCCTTTTGTCGATAGCAGCCGCTGCGGAGTCCACATGTGCGGCCAGTTCGGTCGTCGGGTGGATGTGAACGCTCGTCGAGCGGCTGAGTGCGTTCAGGATCTGTCGCGCGGTTCTCGCCATGCATCCCCCCACGTGTCCGTGTGCCCTGGCCGGCCGGGAATGGTAGTTCGGAGCAATGGGGCGCATACAATTGCGCATGGTGAACAACCGGGTCTGGCACGAGACCCGCGAACTGGCTCTGCCGCCCGCTCTCACCGGCACCCCGCTCGCGAAACGCCCGTACGACCTGCGGCACTCGGCCTTGTCCACCTGGCCGTGCGCGCGCCGATCCGGCCGAGGTCGCCCAGCGGGTCGGCAACAGCGTCGAGGTCCTCCTGAGCCGGTACGCCAAGTGTCTCTATGACCGGCAGTCCATCAACAACCAGCGCATCGAAGGGCTTCTCAGTTCCTACGATCAGCCGCCTGAGCCTGATGAGCAGCACGAGGCGTAGCTCTCCTCGCCCGAGCTGAAGCGGGCGGGGGAGCCCGCCAGGTTCAGCTGGAAGGGCTGGATGCCCCTTGCGCCAAGGCTGCTGCCCTGTGAAGCCCTGGATGCGCTCGGGCCCGGTTGTCAGTGGTGCCGCGTAGCCTCAGTGAGCAGCAGCTCGGCCGGTGGCCCGTAGACGTGCCGTGTCCAGCAGGGAGGGTGTGGTGATGGCTGATCGCAAGACCGTGACGCGCCAGACGTTCATCGGGGAGAAGGGCATCGCCCTGATCGAACGCCGGTGCCTGGAGATGGGCCACCTCTTTCATCCCCGGCGGGTCGATCACGGCATCGACGGCCACATCGATCTGGTCGACCCCGACAACGGTGCCGTGCTGAACCTGACCCTGCTGGTCCAGAGCAAGGCCCAGGACCGGCGCTTCTCCGGTGAGACGGACGACGGGTTCCACTACGTCTGCGACCAGCGCGATCTTGATCACTGGCTGTCCGGCAACTCGCCGGTCATCCTGGTCTTCTCCCACCCTGAGAGTGGCGAGGCGTGGTGGGTGGAGGTCAAGGCTGAGTTTCCGGACGCGGTCAGCCGGGCCAGCCGCGTCGTGCACATCGATAAACACGCGCAGCGCTTCGACCGGGACGCAGCCCATGTACTTCTGCATCTTGCCGTGCCCCGGACGGCGGGCTTGTACCTGCGGCCCGCGCCGAATCACCGAAGTGCTCACCACGAACCTGCTGCCCGTCACCGAGATGCCGCCGACGCTGCATCTGGCCCCTGCGGCCTTCACCGACTACCGCGCCGCCGGTGCCGCTGACCTCCGGCGGGCGCGGGCTCGCGTACATCTGGCCAGACGGCGAGGTCCGCGACGAGGATTGGGACGCCGAGCAGTTCAGGGCCCGACACCTCCAGGAGTACGCCGCTCGGTGCGCACGGATCGCTCCGGGATTGGCCGCCGAAGCTGGCCAGTGAACCGGCCGGCGTACGTACGAGCGCAACGAAAAGGAGAAGGACGAGCGGCGACTGAACGCTGTCCTTGCGGCAGCGCGAGGACTTGTCCGGGGGCGGCCCTTGGTGTGAACCATGGACCGCCCCCGTTTTGTTGGTCGACGAAGGTATGCGACGGGTTTACGGCGCCTGCGAATGGTGCGCTTCGTCTCATCGAGGTCAAGATCAGCAATTCCTCGGCGTTGACCGTGGACATTCGGAGGAGGGGGCGAAGCCGTCGCTGACGGCCAAGATGCGGTACCTGGAGACGCTTCGGGCTCAGGCGGCGCGGTTCGTAGACCCGGAGGAGCTTGTCGTAGCTGCCGCCGCAACGGCTCTCCCCATGCCCGAGCTTCCGCGCGCGGATCCGGCTTTCGCGGTGCTCGGCGGCAACAGCCTGGTGTCCGGGACACTCGTGGACCTGTGGCGCAGGTGGCAGAGCGCGGCCGGGCGGCCCTGGGGAAGGGGCGGGGACGCGCGCATACCTCTCGTACGAGACTGACGAGCACATCCCTCCCTTCCTCGACAGGTGCCGCATTCGCCGCCGGAGTGGGTCAAGGTGGAGCGCCCGCAGGCGCAGCCGAGGACGAACGACCTTGCGCCGGGACGCGAGGCGGCCATCATCACGGCACCGAGGAAGGGCCCAGCCAGCATGAGGACCCCTCAGGGAACTCAGTAGGCGGTGATAGTGGGGCGGGAGAGGATCCTCCATGTCAGGTGATCGCTAGCGAGCGGAGGGCATTCGATGCGGATCAGGGCGGCTCGTCCGGAGGAGGCGGCCATGCTCAGCGAGCTGACCTTGCGTTCGAAGAGCCACTGGGGATATGACGAGGACTTTCTCGCTAGATGCCGGGACGAGCTGACTCTTCAGCCGTTCGAAATCGAGCAGCGGCGCACCGCGGTGGCGGAGCATCAAGGACGGGTCATCGGCTTCGTCACCGTTGAGGGCGACCCACCGGCCGGGGAGTTGGGCATGCTGTTCGTGGATCCGCTGGCCATCGGCAGCGGCGTCGGGTGCTTCCTCTTTCAGCACGCGCTCGCAGTCGCGGGAGCTCTGGGATTCAAACCGTTGGAGATCGGGTCCGATCCGCACGCTGAACCGTTCTACCGGGCCATGGGCGCCACCCGCGTCGGCACGGTGCCTTCCGGATCTATTCCCGGCAGGGAGCTTCCACTGATGATCATCGATCCCTCACGCGGCAGGCTCAAAGACGGGTCCTGAGGTGGCCTCAAAACTCACTGACGTTCCCGCCACCGGGGGCCTGCGACTGGCCTCCCAACTGACCTACATCTGGCTCTCATGCTCACTCATGAAGCCACGCGGGCTTAGGCGCAGGGCCACGAGATCTCACGCCGTGAGCGGTCCTGGCGAACCGACCTCGTGACCCGGCGGCGGCCCTTGGACGTGCGTCACGGATGCCCCGCCGACGATGACGCAAGCATCTCCTCTCTAGCAAGGGAGAGGACTTCGCGACGTTGGCTTGGGGACCAGCTCTGGGGACCAGTGCCCGGTGCACGGATCTGCCTCGCAGCGTCGGCCGTGGTAAAGGTCAGGGAAAAGAGGGAATGCGCCCCAGGGCCGAAACAGAGGGGGCGGTCAGTACGAGTTGCTGCGCGAGACAGACCCGGACTTCGCGCTGCTCGACGGGCCCCTGGGCGAGTGCCTCCGGGGCGGCGACAGCCGCCGACTACTCGGCCAAGTACCGCTGCCTCAGAGTGAACGTCCAGGTCGTCACAGACCGGCCGGCACAGTGCTGTGGATCGCACCTGCGCTGCCAAGACGCACTTACGACCTGGCCGCAGCCCGTGCCCATCGCGTCATCCGGACCTGTCAGCGGCACGGCGTACCCGTCCCGGCCGACGGCGCCTACCAGGGTGCCGGCCGGCCCCGGGTCATCGATGGCTTTGTGCTGGCGTAGAGCGGTGTAGCAGCCCACTCCCGTACCTGCCGTCGTGAAGCGCTCGCGGCAAGGGGAAGTAAGCGAAGTCGCACCTGGAACGCACGTTCGTCCGTCGACGACGCGTCCGTGTGACGGCATCGGCGGACGTGTTTGGGTTGGGGACCATGTCCGGGGACCAGTGGTGGATACATGCATCACTGCCGGCATGGTGGCACGGACTGTTGAGGTGCTGGCTACCCGGCGCGTCGGATGCTTGCCACATTGGCCCCGAGCTCGGCGCCGGCAGTGAGCGTGACGTGCCAACCATCCGCGGTACGGCGGTGTTCGGAGACGTACAGCGGAGGCAGAGTGCGCTGGACCGGGCCGATGGGGACGTTCTGGCCGAAGATCTCGATCTCGTAGGCGGGGTGGTTCTGCCTGAGCCGAACAGGCTGTGGCGCGGTGAACAGCCCTCGAATGGATTCGGTGTCATCGGCTTCCATGGTCACTGAAGAGACCACTTCCTCGACCGCTCCACCCGTCAGCAGTGCGTGGGCCTCGCGTATGGCGCGAAGGTCCTCGGGGCTCGGGTCTTTGGGGACCATCAGAGTGGTCACCGCCAGTTGCTCGATGGTGACGAGCTGTTCGAGTACCCGCAGCACCGGCACCGCACCGCCATGACGCGGTGTGATGCGGAAGGGCGCGGGGTCGTTCACAGCATGTCCTGCCAGGGTCATCTGCAGGCATGTTCCCGGCTCTGCGTAAGAAGCGAATCGGACTACATCCAGCCACTGCCCAGGTCGTAGCGTCTCGGGGACGTTCACATCGATCTTGATCGAGGACTCCCGCGTTGTGCGGTCCAGGCGAAGCCGACAGGTGATGGCTCCTGTGGGGTCGGCTCCCGTGAGGGTGCCTCCACAGGTGCCGGAACGGATGGACGTCATGTGCAGCCCGAGCACGGCGAGGCGCTTGCCTGCTGGGTCGGTTACGATCAGTTGGGCCGGCAGGTCCCGGGGCTCGGGAACCGCTTCTAGGTGGACGCGGTCGGAGCCCTGCGGCGGTAGAAGTGAGGGCGGGCCGGACAGCCGCACGTAGTGTGCCGGCAGCTCGATGGGGTCACCGTACCGCCGGCAGCGCTCGAATTCCGAAGCGGCAGACTCACCCTCCGGGGTGTCGGGGTCGGTGATGCTGAGCGCGATGTGGAGTGGCTGGTCGCGATCGGCTCCTGGATAGGCGGGAAGGACTTCAATTCCGGTGTGCGGTCCCGGGCCGGCGGTGATGCGGAAGGTGTAGTGCGGGTCCAGCTCGGCCAGGCGGTCGCACAACTGTCGGAGCCGCGCGGCTGCGTCGGCCGCCGTGTCAATGGGCGAGATGTGGCTCCGGGCGATCTCCTGAAGCAGGTGCCCCAGCTCTGCGTGATGGTCGGCGAAATAGAACCGGCGCACAGCCGGGTGCTCGGCCAGTCGGGCCTTGATCCAGGTGGCCCCGCGCCACGAAAGGGGGAACGAGAACCCCTGCTGAAGGCCGCAGAACCACTTCTCCTCGGTCGGGTTGAGGTCGATCGGCACGATGACGTCCCAGCTGACGGGGTTCAGCAGCGCGGCCCGACCCAAGGACTTCTCGACCTTGTCCCGGCGCCCCTTTGTCATCCGGCCGGTGAAGGATTTCATCTCGAAGACGTGGAGCCCGTCGGGGTCCGTGAGCTGTGCGTCTCTGCCGCCATCGCCACCTGATCCATCGACGCGCAGGAGCTGCGGGTGCATGCAGCTGAGTAGGACGGCGACGGCCTGTTCGTAGGCGCCTGGATCCTTCGGCCACTCCACGTCACCCACGCCTGCCACCCTCCGAGGCCACGAGCCGATCTGGCTGATCTCACGGTAACGCCGGCCACTGACAGAGCCCCCAGAGCTGACACTGCCGAGCGAGCGGCTATCGGCCCGCGCTCTGCTGTGGGGCTGGACGTGGTCTGCGTTCCGGGGACCAGTGGGGACCAAACGGCATGCGCGATGCCGAACTTCACACCGTGAAGCGCACGGTATCTGCCCTTGAAATAGCCGGTTTATCCAGATAATCCCGGTAGCCCGCACTCCTGGGGGTCAAGGGGTCGCAGGTTCAAATCCTGTCGTCCCGACGGTGTTCACCAGCGGGTCTGCCGACTATGGCAGGCCCGCTGGATGCGTTCTTGTGACACGTGATGGCGGCGTGATGGCAACTCCGTGGCCGCCTCGGCATCACGAGCGGCATAGGACAGTAGGTGGCCGCAGAGGTTGACCGTGGTGGACAGCGTCGAGTGGGGCAGCGTCTTGGAGACCACGGCCAGTGGGAACCGAGAACTGAACATGATGGTGGCGGCGGTGTGCCGGAGATCGTGGCCCCGATCCGGGGTAGGCCGATCTCCTCACCGCGTCGGCGCAGCTCGGTCAGGACGCCCCGTGGGCGTAGCGGGCAGAAACCTGCCAGGCCGAGAAGGGTATGCGGGCCGGCGCCTTCAGCTCGTCGAGGTTGGGGTGTCCGTGTCGGGGTCGACCTGTGGTGAGGGCGGAGCTGTGAAGGAGATGCTGGAGAAGTCGCGACCCTGGAGCACCGGCCCGGCGAAACGGCCGCCGCTGATTTCGTTGTGGACGTCGCCGGTGTCCAGCAGCTCGGCCGAGGCGCACCAGCGCCGCAGACTTGCCTGAAAGTCCGCGTCCAGTGCCGCCCGCACCGCAAGTGCTGTGCTGAGCGCCTGAGCTCTTGCCGTGTCGTCCGGGGCCTCTGCCAGTCGGACTAGCTCCGCCTCTCCCGAACTCACCGCCGGGGCGTCCGCGTTGCGGCTCAGCCCGAACGGGCGTCGTACCAGCGAGCTCAGCCCCGACCAGGCCTGTCGGCCGGCCTCGCCGCCGGCTCCCCCCGCCAGCGCCGCCAGCAGTGCCATCGATATCGGCTCCACCCCCGCACCGCCCTTTCGTATTCGATGGGTGGGGTGACAGCGTGCGCTGCCACCCCGGTGCGCCAATTGACCCTCAGGGGGTCACATCATGATGCACCTCTCCGTCGTGACCGTTGCGGTCGAGGCGAGTTCAGCCGCCGAAACGCTTGGCGCGTTCACGCCAAATATGACCAATGTGGCGGCGAGGCCGACTCCGACGGTCAGTCGACGCATAGTGCTCACGCTAACGAGGTCCCCTCTTGATCGACTACGCTGTGCGGAGGGACCATATATGACTGTCGGCTTGTATGTGTAATTGAACGAAGTTCACTGGTTGTGCATTGAATTACCGTTGGGCGTGTCGAACGTTTGCTGCGGTAGCGCCTGTGCCGCGGCGGCAGCACCTGCCGTCGGTCGTACCGCCGCCAAAACGCTTTCCGCCTCCTCTTTTTCGTCGCTGTCATGCATGCGCTCGGCCAGAGAAATAGCTGCCTTCAGATGCTCCTCTGCCAAGTCGAATCGGCCAGTATCCAAATGTGCCTGCCCGATACGGCGCAGGGCTTGTATTTCTTGGTGGGTTGCGCCGATCCTTCGGGCGATGTCAAGCGCGTCCAGGAGGTGTCGCACCGCCTTCTTGGCGTCACCAGCTTTTCGGTTCGCCTCTCCCAGTCCTATCAGTGTGTCTGCCTGACTCTTCAGGTCGCCGAGTGTGCGGAATTCTGCCAGCGTTTCTTGGTAAAGGGGAATTGCTGCAGGAATGTTGCCCAATTCCGTGAGGGCGTCGGCCAGGCTACCGCGTACTGTGGCGCGGTCGTAGCGGTTTCCGGAATTTTCGAGGAGGGTCAGTGATTCCTCGAACGAGCGGCGGGCGTGTTCCAGTTCCCCGCGACGCATATGCAGATCACCCATGTTGTTGAGTGTCTTGCCCAGCGCCGCATGATCGCCTGCCTCGGTGAATCCGCTGAGTGATTTCTGAAAGTGTTCCAGGGCGCGGTCGTGCTCTCCGAGAAACAGCAGGGTGACCGCCATGTTGTTGTGTAGGCGCGCGCGGTCCAGCGAATCTCCGGATGTCACGATGATGGCGAACGACTTCTGAAAGAGGACGAGTGCGGCTTGATGGTCGCCCAGGTGCCACTTGAGGGTGCCGAGGGTCCGCAGTACCTCGGCCTCCATCTCCGTGTCCCCCGTCGCACGGGCGATCCGCAAGGCTCGGTCTCCGCTTTCGGCGGCCTCCGGGTAGCACGCGGTGTGCGCGTGGACCGCGCTGAGGTGGAGCAGAGTGCGGCACAGGGTGGCCTGCTCACCGGTCCGGGTCCAGTGTTCGACGGCGGGCTGAAGGACGGTCCGGGCGTCGCGCCAGTGGCACTCCTCGTTGAGGAAACCGGCCAAGGCGTAGGCGAGTTGGGCGGCGGCCCCGGGGCGGTCATGGCTGCGGGCGTGGCGCTCCGCGGCCAGCAGATTCGCGTACTCGGCGGCCAGCCAGGACTTCGCGGTCTCGGCGTCGGGCCAGCGCGGCAGCCGGGCGTGGCTGCGGTCTCGCGGTGGGACGGGCTTGGAGCGGCGAGGGTACGCGATGTGGTCGGCGTGGTCGGCTGCGTCGACGTAGAAGTCCGTGAGCCGGTGGAGAACATCGGCGCGGTCCTGGTCGTTGTCCTCTGCGATGGACCGGGAGTGGCCGTACTCGCGCAGCAGGTCGTGGAACTGGTACCGGTCCGGAGTGGGCTCACGGAGCAGATGGCACGCCAGTAGCGATTCCAGTACGCGTTCCATGGCGGCTGGGCTCAGGCCGAGTGAAGCGGCGGCCGAGTCCGCCGTGAAGTCCGGGCCGGGGTGCAGGCTGAGGCGGCGGAACGCGGTGCGCTGCTCCTCCGTGAGGGTCTGGTATGTCAGGTCGAAGGCCCGAGCCATCTCCTGCTCGCCATCCCGGATCTCGCTCAGCCTGCCCTCGGTGCTGGTCAGGCGATCGGCGAGCGTGGTGAGCGTCCAGGACGGATGGGCGTGGAAGCGGCTGGCAACCAGCTCGATCGCGAGCGGGAGATGCCCGCATAATCGAACAATTCGGGCGACCTCCTGGATGCCCACGATGCGTTCCTCGCCGGCGAACAGGCAGAACAGGGTGATGGCGTCATCGGTCGGCAGCACATCGAGCGGGATGTGCCGGGCATGCGGCAGGCCGGTCAGGTGGCGCCGGCTCGTGATGATCGTCAGGGAGGGCGAGCCGCCCGGCAACAGCGGGCGGATCTGGTCGGCGCTCACCGCGTCGTCCAGGACGATCACGGCCCGGCGCTCGGCCAGCATGGTCCGCCACAGCGCGGTACGGCCCTCCAGCTCGACGGGGATGGTCTCCGCGGGCGCGCCGAGCAGCCGCAGCAGCGTGGCCAGGGCCGCGCCAGGGCCGAGCGGTTCACTGGCGGGGGAGTGGCCGCGCAGGTCCAAGTACAGTTGAGCATCGGGGAACCGCTCGGCGAGCCGGCGTGCGCCATGCACGGCCACGGCGGTCTTGCCGACCCCGGCCATGCCGCTGACGGTGCTGACGGACTCCAAGCTGATCACCGACGTGTGCTCCGCCGCAGCATCGACCGAGGTGCTCAGGGCCTGCAGTTCCATGCGACGGCCGATCAGCGACGGCTGATGCGGCAGGTTCCTGGGCGGGCGTGGAGTGGGCGGGGCCGCGGCCGGGCGGGGCGCGGCTGTCCGGCCCCGGACGAGATCGGCGGCCGGTACGCGATCGAGGACCCCGTGGTGTATGCGGTCCAACTCGGCGCCCGGGCGGGAGCCGTACTGCGTCATCAGCAGCTGACGGGTCTCCTGATGCACCCGTAGTGCGTCGGTATAACGGTCGCTGCCGTAGTACGCCAGCATCAGCTGACCCGCCAGCGTCTCGTCGCCCGGATGCCGGTCGACGAGTGAGGTGAGCTCGGCGGTCGTCGCCGCGAACCGGCCCAGCCGGAGGGAGGCGGAGATCCGGGAGACGGCGGCGCTGAGCCGCCGTTCTGCCAGTGTTCGGCGTGCGGTCTCGGCCCACAGGCCGGGCAGTCCTGCCAATGCCTCGCCCCGCCAGAGGCGTTCGGCGCGGTCGAGGAGGGCGACCGTCCGTTCGTCGTCACCGTCCGTCGCGGCGGCACCGGCCTGCGCCACGAGAAGCTGGAACCGGTGCCAGTCGACGGATTCGCGGGTGGCCTCCAAGGTGTATGTGTGGGCCCGGCTGACGATGCGGGG
Organism: Streptomyces sp. NPDC002838; assembly: GCF_040295365.1. Lineage (NCBI taxonomy): Bacteria > Bacillati > Actinomycetota > Actinomycetes > Kitasatosporales > Streptomycetaceae > Streptomyces > Streptomyces sp. NPDC002838. Next base: position 15,254 of record NZ_JBEOVF010000009.1, read on the forward strand.
CGCGCTCGCGGACGACGGGTCGGCCGACCGTAGCTGCCTGCGGAGCCGCGAGACATAGCTGTGCGCGTTCTCGCGGGCGTGCGGCGGCGGCTCGCCGTCCCAGAGCCGGTCCACGATCACGCCCAGCGCGACCGGTCGGCCGACGTCAAGTGCCAGAAGGGCCAAGAGGACTCGTATCTTGTCCGAGCCGAGCTCCACCCGCTGACCGCCCGCCCGGAACATCACCGGGCCAAGTACCTGGAATTCCACCAGTGCCTCCCGCCGGTCCGGTCATTTCGACGAACGTGACAGAGGGGAAAGGACGTGCCATGGAGTGATGAGCATGACAGGGAGCGGTGAGTGTTTCCAGGTGCGGCCGCGCGCTGACTGAAACGGGATGCCGGCGCGCTGGCGGAGCACGAGGTGCAGGTGGATGCTGACGGTGCGTTGCTCGTCCGCGGGCTGAATCGAATGGGCGGCGACTGACCGGGGCGCCGGGGTCGGCGGGGTGGCTGAATCGTTTCTTTGTGACGTGCCCGACGCCGGGGGCCCGCATCGTCCGGGCTGTGACGGGGGTAGGACGGCCTTGATCGATGCAGCGGGCAACCGGTCGGAGGGGGACGAGCGGTATGAGTGCGGCGCGAGAGGACGGCCAGGGAAGGGAGACCGGCAACGTCATCGGTGGATCGGCCCGGTTCTACGGACCCACCGTCCAGGCCCGTGACGTTCATGGCGGCATTCACGTCCAGACTGCGCCGCCTCCGCCTCCGCCGGCACCCCGTCAACTTCTCCCCACACCAGCGCACTTCACCGATCGCGTCGACGAACTGGCTGCCTTGGACCGGCTTCTTGCGCGAAACGTGGACACCGATTCCCGTAAGCCGCTGATCGTGGTCAACGGCCCGGCCGGCATCGGCAAGACGACCCTGGTCTCCCGATGGCTGCGCAAGCACGAATCCGTCTTCCCCGACGGGCAGTTGTACGCCGATCTGCGCGGGCACGCAGCGGATGGACCGGCGGGCCCGGGTGAGATCCTCGGCCGGTTTCTGCGGGCGCTCGGCGCCGGGGTGGTACCCACCGACCTGGCAGAGCAGGCATCCCTGTGGCGGTCCGCCACCGCGGACCTGCGGGTCGCGGTCATGTTGGACAACGCATTCACCGCGGCACAGATCCGGCCGTTGTTACCGGGCGGGCCCGGCGGCCTAGTTGTCGTGACCAGCCGGAACAGGCTGACGGGACTGCGCCTGGACGGAGCGGAGTTCCACCGGTTGCAGACGCTTGATCCCGCCGCCGGCCTGGAGCTGTTCATCCGCGGCGCCGGCAAAGACCGGGTTTCCGGTGAACTACCCGCGGTCCGCCAGGTCGTGAACCTCTGCGCGGGCCTGCCCCTCGCGGTATGCCTCGCCTCCGCCCGGCTCGCCGCACGTCCCAAACAGCCCGTTGCCGCACTGGCGGATGCGCTCGCACCGGACGTCGGCCGCCTGGCCGCGTTGGAAGTCGAAGGGGAGGCGACCGTGCGCAAGGCCCTGGACGCGTCGTACGCGGTCCTCAGCCCCGAGGCGGCACGGGTGTACCGGGCCCTCGGCCTGCTGCCGCTGCCCGACTTCGACTCCCGGGCGGCCGCAGCCGCCTGTGCGGAATCCCTGGCGTGGGCGGAACGCCGACTGGACGAACTCGTCGAGGCCAATGTGCTGGAGGACATCGGTCCTGACGTGTACCGCTTCCACGACCTCGTCCGGGTACACGCCCGCGACCGGGCGACTACGACCGACACCGAGGCGGACCGTGAGCGGATCCTGCGGCGGGTCGCCGACTGCTACCTCTGGACCACAACCGAGGCCCAACGCCTCATCACGCCCATCCAGTTGACCCTGCCCCGGGCCTATGAGCACCTACCCACGCTGCCTGCGCCCTTCGCCGACGACCGGGGCGCCCTGGGCTGGCTGGACGACCGGCGCACCCACCTCATGGCGGTGCTGCACCTGGCTGTCGAGCGCGGCTGGCATGCCACGGCCTGGCAACTCGTGGACGCCATGTGGCCGTTGTTCCTCCGACTGCGCCACTACGACCTGTGGATCGAGGCCCACCGCATCGGCTTGGAAGCCGCCCGCAGCCACGGACACCGGGAGGCCGAACGACAGATGCTCAACTCCGGAGCCATCGGCCTGAGCGCCGCTCACCGGATCGACGACGCCATCGAGTGGTACTCGGCATCCCTGCACGCCGCACGCGATGCCGGGGACGCACGCGACGAGGGGCAGGCGCTGCTCGGCCTCGGCGGCTGCCACCACGAGGCGGGGAGTTTCGCCGAGGCTGTGTCGCACCTGAACCGCGCGGTAGCGACCTGGGAGGAGTGCGGCTATCCGCGCGGGGTGGCCCTGGCCAGGATCCTCCTAGGCGAGGTCGCCCTCGCCGAGAACGACCCCGAAGGGGCCGTCGCCTGCTTCTCCCAGGCCCGAGATGGGCTCTTGGCCGTGGCCGACCCGCACGACGCGGCCCGGGCTCTCGCCTTCCTCGGCCGGGCCCACGCCCGGACCGGCGATCACGCCATGGGCACCGCGCAGATGGAGGAGGCGCTCGCGGTGTTCACCGCCTCCGGCGCTCTCCACTGGCAGGCCCGCACGCTGGAAATGCTCGGCGACACCGCACACGAACGGGGCGAGGACACGACCGCCGAGGAGTTGCACACCCGCGCCCTCGCCCTGTACGAGACCACCAGCCCGGTGGACGCACGCCGACTCCGGTGATCGTAGGCAGAACGATCCTCACAAGCCGCGCAGCACGTGGATGTGCTCGATGTTCCGCAGTGTGTGTCCCGCCACCAGCCAGGCGTGCAGACAGGACGCCAACAGCGGTTGTTCCGGGGGAACCCGGTGGGCCAGAGGCACAACCGTTCGGCTCGTTCTCTCGGTGACCGCCCAGCCGCCCCTTGTCAGCGGTACCGCGGCAAGGCGGCAGCCCGGATGAGTGGCCGTGATGTCGCCCAGCAGACGCGTCGCGTCGGCGAACCGGCGTGGATGCCGGGCGTGCAGTACATCGGCGCAGGCCGGCCACCGGACCTCGGTGCACATGTCGGTGTCCACGGCGAAGTGTTCGTCCGTACAGGCCCCCGGCCCGTCGGTGCTGGGAGGGGCGCCGGGCACTGCGGGACCGCCGCGGGCCAGCACGTCGTAATCCCCTTCGGCCGACCGTATGCGGAGCAACAGGCTCGGCACCGCGTCCCGTTGCGGCCCTGGGGTATCCGGCAGTGCCGCCCACAGCCGGACGGATACGAAGCGCATCACGCCGGAACCTCCCGGCGTCCCGGCGCCCAGGTGTCCAGCGGCGGCGGCTGGGGCAAGGGGACCGTCTCCGGTTCGTGGGCAGGCTGGCCCAGTCCCAGCAGGCGGTACACGAGCCGCCGCATGTTGCGGTTGAAGCGGCCGGGTTCGGAGGTGATACGCGTGGCGATCGCCGCATACTCCTCCGGGCGGTATTCGGCGGCGGTGTACTGGAGCTGGCCGACGAGCGGATGGGTGGGCGAAAGTGCCGGCGCGGTCAGGGCGAGGGCAGCGGCGGGTGAGGAGGGGTTGATCTCCCGCTCCGGTGAACTGGCCAGCAGGATGGGCGCGCGGGTGAGAGTGCCGTACACGGTCACCGAACCGTGGTCGCCGATGATCCAGTCCGCGGCGATCAGAACACTTCGCCAATCCGCTTCCGGCGGCATGAGTGCGATGCCCAGCCCGGTGCAGCGCGCCAGCCAGGCCCTGATCTGCCAGGAACCGTGCCCCGACCACACGTTGGGGTGTACGAGGAGGACGGACCTGAACTGGCCGGCGGGCAGCTCGGCGATGAGCCGGGGCAGCAGCGCCTCAAACCGGCCGAAGGACGAGCGTGCACCCCAGGTCGAGACAACGACCACCAGCTTCTCTCCGTCCGACAGGCCGAGAGCGCGGCGGTAGTCGGAGCGCAGCGGAAGGCTCGCCGCGATGCGGTCGTGTGCCGGATCGCCGACCACGTGGGTGAGCGGGAGCACCTCCGGGCAGTGCCGCTGCAGGTCGACCAGTTCGGCATGGTGGGGCACCACCACGGCGGCGGGCAGCCGACCGCCAGGGACGAGGTCATGTTTGCGCAATCCGGCCACACCCGTGTGCGGACCCGAGACCAGGCGCTTGAGATAACCGGCCCCGTGCGGCAGCGTGATCAGCGGAGCGGAAATCCTCTCCACGCCTCGCGGCCCGGCCGCGAGCGCCAGGTCGAAAGTCATCCGCACTGCCTCGTCCCACGGCACCACCGCGCCTCCCAGCCGCTGGAGGAAGCGCGGGACCTCGTCGCCGAAAACGTGCGGTGGTGCCGTGAACACCACCTGCACCCTGAAGTCGGTCTCCAGCAGCGACAGGACGTCGACCAACCGCTTTCCGTAGGTGAGGGTGTGTACGACGACCAGCACCATCTTGCGCTCGACGAGCGTTAGCCACTCGCGCTCCTCGACCGACGGTTCCGTACCCTTCCGCAACGCCGACATGATGTCCCCCGTTGTCCGTGCGGGCCCGGTTTGGCCCTTCCTGCTGGGCGTCTCCCCCTTCCGATGGACGGAAGGCTTGTCAGGACCTTGAGGAAACCTTGCAGTCGCCGTCCTGCTTCGGGTTCAGGACGAGGGACGCGGCGGCGATCATGCGGAACTTGGCGGAGGACCCACGGCTGCGTACGGTCCGAAGGCGGATGGGTGTCCGCGCCGCCCCACCTCGAAGCGGGTTGGCCCCGGGCGCCCTGGCCACCTGCTCGGGGAGTGTCCCTTGGCGGTATTGACAGACGATCCGCATTGCCGCATCGCGCGGCAGCCTGACGTTCGGTCAGCTAGCACGCAAGGTGAGTATGGCGATGTAGTCAGTTGTGGGTTACTTGGGGGTTACAAGGACTGTCCGCCGGGCAGAGCCTCGCTCAGGAACGCGTCGGATATCGGTACGTGGGCAGGAACGTGGTCTGGCACATGGGATTGCCGGCAGGCGGAACGCCTGATCAGCCGTCACGCTGCCCTCGGACAGCCTGCAGCGCTCAGGATGCGTGCCGACGAACTTGCGGCCTCCGCACAGTGGGATAAAGCACTGACCGCATACCGCGTCGCGGCACGATCGCGCTGCGCAGCCGCACTTTCCAATGTGGCGGCCGTATACCGGGCGACCAAACGGCAGGCCGAAGCAGACCGATTGCTCTTGTACGGCTGGGAGCCAGGAGGGGCAATTGCTGAACTGTGGGCGACCCCGGACCCCGGTGGTCTTGAGCCTTGATTTGATGGCCGCCTGGCTGGCGGCAGGTGGTGCGATCAACGACGCGGTCACAGCGTTAGCGTTCGATGTGGTAGCGGCTTTGGGAGATGACGGCTTGGCGGAGTTTGGTGGTGAAGTCGGGGGTGCCGGCGATGCGGTCGACCCCGCCGGCTTTGCTCTGGCGCAGTGCGCTCTTGAAGTTCTGTTCCAGGGTGCCCGTCATGCGGGACATGAGATCGTCGGTGAGGTGGTCGAGGTCGATGTTGAGCTGCGGGGGCGTGGAGACGAGGGCCGCAGTGCTGGGCCGAAATGGGCCAGGCCGTGCATCGCCCTGAGGTACGGCTCATCTGCCACACGTACCTGCAGCTCGACAGCGATGATCAGCGCGGCAAGGGAGGCAATCGCCAAGACGTTTCGGCACCATCAGTGAGAGCCCGAGGCCGGTGACAGTCATGGCGGTGAAGACCGGGTTGCGGACGTGCGCGAACGGTCCGCTGCGGACGAGCGTGGTCCGCTCTGCCTGGTCCACGCCCACACGCCAGGACGCTCCCATGGCCCTCTGGGCGAGCAAGGCGTCGGCGACTTCGAGCACGGCGATTGCCGTCCCGGCCCCCTTGCGTGGCCGGCGTGTCGCCAATGAGGACGGGCAGCCCCGCCAGTGTGGCGACAGACGTGGCGACGGCACCGGGCAGGGCAGCGATGAACAACACCCCTGCCCACCGGGAGGCCGAGCCGGGGGTGCCGGACAGGCCGCGGAAACCTGAGTCGCCGGTGCGGCGGCGTTGGATGAGTGCGCGGAAGCCGAAGGCGGTCAGTGACCAGAACCCGTACAACGCCAGTGCCGTCAAGGCCCAGCCGGTCATCGGGCGTCATTCTCCTGGGCGGGGGTGCAGCAGGCGCAGCCCGGAGCGCAGCCGCAGCCGTCGTCCTGGCCCTCTGCTTCGGCGATCCTTCCGATGGGGACGGCGCAGCAGTTGTCGCCGCGCCACGCCTCGCGGCCTTCCTTCACCGCGACGGCGGCGATCACCAGGGCGGCGACCGGGTCGGCCCAGCTCCAGCCGAACAGGGAGTTGGCGAGCAGGCCGACGAGGAGGACGGCCGAGAGGTAGGTGCACAGCAGGGTCTGCTTGGAGTCGGCGACTGCTGAGGCGGAGCCGAGTTCGCGTCCGGCGCGGCGTTGCGCGGCGGACAGGAACGGCATGACCGCGAGGGAGAGGGCGGCCAGCACGATGCCGGGCGTGGAGTGCGCTGCCTCGCTGGTGCCGGCCAGGGCTCGGACGGAGTCGACGGTGACGTAGGCGGCGAGGGCGAAGAAGGACAGCGCGATGATGCGCAGCGCGGTCTTCTCGCGGGCTTGGCGGAGGGCGTGGTCGGCGGCGGAGAACTGCCAGGCGACGGCCGCGGCGGAGGAGACCTCGATGACCGAGTCCAGGCCGAAGCCGATCAGGGCGGTGGAGGAGGCGAGGGTGCCCGCGGTGAGGGCGACGACCGCTTCGATGACGTTGTAGGTGATGGTGACGGCGACCAGCAGGCGTATGCGCCGGGCGAGTTGGGTGCGGCGGGTCAGGGTGGGGCCGAGGGAGATGGTCGTCATCAGCAGCAGCCCTTTTGTTCGGCGTCCGCGCAGGTGCGGTCGGCCTCGACGGCGAGGACCGCGCCGAGCAGGTCGTCCAGGGCGTGGCCGAGGCGGGCGTCGGCCAACTCGTAGCGCATACGGCGGCCTTCGGGGACGGCGACGACGATGCCGCAGTCGCGCAGGCAGGTGAGGTGGTTCGACAGCCGGGTGCGGGAGATCTCCAACTGCTCGGCCAGATCGGCCGGGTAGGCGGGCGTCTTGCGCAGGGCGAGCAGGATGCGGCAGCGGATCGGGTCGGCCAGGGCACGACCGAAACGGGCCAGGGCGTCGATGTCGGAGGCGAGGGTCAGCACAGCAAAACGGTACACGATTTCCTGGATTCAGGAAATCGTGTACCGTTCGCACCCTTCAGTGGTCGTGCGGTTCGTCCCGGTGGATCGGGCCGTGCGAGTCCGCGCAGTGCGCGGCGTCATCGGTGGCCAGCAGGTCGCGAGCGCGGTGCAGAGCCAGCTGAAGCACGGGGGCCCGTGCGTGGTCGACCTGGAGGGTGGTGTGGGTGATGCCGTAGTCGTGGCGCAGGAGTTCTTCCAGGTCGCGGCGCACAGCGTGGCAGTCGCCGCCGGGTTCGACCAGGATGTGCGCGGAGAGGGCGGCCTGCCCGGAGGTGATCTGCCAGACGTGCAGGTCGTGGACCTCGACGACGGCGGGCTGGGCGACGAGCTGGTCACCGAGCGCGTCGGGTTCGACGTGTGCCGGGGCGGCTTCCAGGAAGATCCGGCCGGACTCTCGCAGCAGCCCGTAGCCCGCCTTGAACATGAGGGCCACGACCACGAGCGTGGCGATGGCGTCGGCGCGGGCGAAGCCGGTGAGGACGACGAGCAGGGCGGCGATCGCGGTGCCGATGAAGGCGAACAGGTCGTTGAGGATGTGCCGGTAGGCGCCCTCGGCGTTGAGGGAGGAACGGTTGGCCTTGGAGATGCACCAGGTCGCGGCCACGTTCTCGGCGATGCCGCGTGTGCGGTGGCGAGCATCAGGCCGCCTCTGCCTCGGGCGGGTCGATCAGACGTTCCGGAGTTGCTGGTCAAGGCGCTCGACGCGCGGTCGTGAGGGCGCGGGTTCGAGCGGGGTCCGAGCGTTGTACGACAGTTTCGCGTACGGCTTCCGGCCGGTAGGGGATGATGGGCGACCGTGCCACCTGATCACGGGACCGGACACGAGGGACGTGTCGGAGCAGGCCGGGCCAGTCGCGCGGGAACGTGCGCGCGGGCCGGCCTGTTCGCCGTGCTCGGCACCGTGCTCGCGACCTTCGGGCATCACGCGGTCGCCGAAGGCACGGTGCCGTGGCGGCTGATGGCCGCGCTGGTCGGGGCGCAGTTCGTAGCGGTGTGGCCGCTCGCCCGGCGCCGCTACGCGCCGGGCGCGACGGTCGTGGTCACGCTGACGGCGCAAGGTGGGCTGCATCTCGCCCTCTCCTGCGCCGACGGTGACACCTCCACGGCGATGCCGCAGCACGGGATGCACGCCGGGCACATGGCCGCCGCCTCGGGGGACGGGCATGCCTGGCATCACACGGGGGCGGCGATGACGCTCGTGCACACCCTCGCCGCGCTGGTGGTGGCCTGGCTGCTGCACCGGGCGGACGTCCGGACGGCGGCCGCGCTCGAGTCGCTGGGCACGCTGTCCAGGGCCGCGGTGGCCGCCCTGGACCAGGTGCTGCCACGGCTGGTGGCCGATCCGGACGCGACTGCGCCCAGGCTGCCCGCCGGGTGGACGGGCAGGTATCGCGCGGCGGCCACGCAGGTAGGAGGGGAAGTACTGGAGCACGCGGTGGTGCGCAGGGGACCACCGCGACGGGAGCACCTCGTGGTCCTTCACCGGCCCCAGTTCCCGCGGGGCCGGATTCTCCCGTCTCAGCAAGGAGTTTCCCTGTGTCCCCGTCCACCCACGTGGTAGCCCACGCCGGCCGCCGTGTCGCCCTCGCCGCTGCCGCCGCGCTGACGGCCACGCTCGCCCTGGCCGCACCGGCCGCCGCGCACGCGGAGGTCGAGGCCGACCGTCCGCAGGCCCTCGCGGAGAACGTCACTCTCACCTTCGTCTCCGAGGCCGAGTCCGCATCCGCGGGCTTCAGCAAGCTGCGCGTCGTACTGCCCGAAGGCATCGCACCCACTGACGTCACCCTCGACGAGGCACCCAAGGGCTGGAAGCTGACGGCCACCAACGACGGCTACACGCTCGGCGGCCCGGTGCTGAAGGCCGGCATCGACGCCGAGCACAAGATCAAGGTCAGGCAGTTGCCGGACGCGAAGGAGCTCGCGTTCAAGACCGTCGAGACCTACAGCGACGGCGAGGTCTCCCGCTGGATCGAACTGCCCACCGGCGGCGAGGAGGCCGAGCAGCCCGCCCCGGTCCTCAAGCTGGAGGCCGCGGCTCCGGGCGCCGAGCCGGTCAGCCCGAGTCCGACGGAGACGGAGCGCGCGACGCCCAGTGCGGCCGCGTCCACTCCCTCCGCCGCCGCACCTCAGCCGGATGCCTCGGCGGCTGCCAGTGACACGGCGGCCGAGGAGGACGACGGCATGTCCTCCGGCGTCCTGGTCGGTGTGATCGTCGTCGCTCTGCTCGTGCTCGGCGGCGGAGCCTGGTGGCTGGTCAAGCGCCGCGCCGCCTCGTCCCAGAGCTGACGCTCACCGCCGTCGCCCTGAGGTGAAACCGCCCGAGGGCGACGGCCGGCGGGCCGCCGTGAACGTTCTTCAGCCCACCGGCGTCACAGCGGTAGCCAACACCGAGGGAGCCACCATGCCTGCCGGACGTTCCCGGTCCCGTTTCGTGTCCGCTGCCGCGTCGATCGGGGCCCTGCTGTGCGCGACCACCGCCTGCGCCTCCGAGAGTTCGTCCCCGGAATCCGCCGTGGGCGGGCAGAAGACCACCTGGGAGGAACCTGCCTCGTACGACTACACGCTGACATCGACCACCCAGGTCCTGGCGGGGACCTTCCGGGTGAAGGTCCGGGACGGCACGGTGACGGAGGCGGTCGGACTCGACGAAGACAGTCGGCGGCAGGTACGGGAGGTGCCCGGTGAAGTGCCGACGATCGGCCGGCTGTTGAAGCGGCTCGACCAGGCTCGCAGCGACGACGCGGACACAGCGGAGGCGCAGTACGCGGCCGACGGGCGCCCGCTGCGGATCTCGCTGGACTGGGACGAGAACGCCATCGACGACGAGGCCCTGTACGTCATCAGCGCCTACGAACCGGGGAGGGTGGCGCGGTGAGACGGGCGCGGCGGAGGGCGGGAAAGGCGGCGGCGACCGCGAGCGTGCCACGACGCAGGCCAGGCCCCCCGTCCACGGGGCAGCGCGGGCGCTGGTCAGTTCGGCGAGGAAGCCGACCGACGGCAGCGTTACGCCGGCGGTGCGAGGGCGACCGGAAGGCCTGGCCGGTCAGGCGCCGCCATAGGCTTGCGCGGTGGAGACGGTACCCATCCGCAGATTCCAGCGCCCCTCCCGGCCGGTGAGCTGGAAGGCGGACAGCGGTGGAACGTCGATGCGCCAGAACGACCGCTGCGGCGCTCCCAGCGCGTGCACCACCGCAGCGCGCGCAATGGCCTGTTCGACCACGGCCGCAGTCCGTCCCGTATCGGCCGGCAGCGCGTCCAGCCAGGCGGCGATCCGGTGGCACACCTGACCCACGGACTCGCCGCCGTGCGGGGCCGCTTCGGGATCCGACATCCAGGCAGCGAGCCCGGCACCGTCACTGGCTGCCACCTCACTGAGGGTCCGGCCGTGCCACCTGCCCATGTCGACGTCCCGCAGGGCCGGTTCGACGCCGGCGTCATCCCATCCCAGGGCCTGCGCCGTCTGCCTGCACCGCTGAGAAGGCCCCGTGTAGCAGGCGGCCGTGGGCAGGGCTGCGGTGACTGCCCGCACCGCCCGCAGCGCCCGCTCGTCCAGGGGCGTGTCTGCGCCGAAGCGCACGTCGTGCTCCACAGGCGCGGCGGCGCACAACAGCGTGAGCCGGACGGTCATCAAATGCCCTTTCCCGCGGGGTCGGTTCATCGTAATTGGCGTACGCCATGTTGGCCGAAGGCCCGCTTGCCCCTACGCTCTGGGGCGACAAGGACGACGGCGCCACGGAAGTCCGGTGCAAGTCCGGCACGGTCGCGCCACTGTGTGCCACCCCTCCGGCCAGACGAGGGTGGTGAGTCAGACCCAACGCCGTCGTCGCGTGCTCCACACGATGCGGGACGCGTTGTTCCCGAGGAGGTCTCGCCATGGCGCAGTCCACTGCCGCCCCCACCCCCACCACCCAGACCGTCACGCCCCTGCCGCTGCGGGCGATCGCCCCCTGGGCGGTCTTCTTCGGCGTCCTGATGCTGGTCCTGCTGTACTTCGTCGGCGCCGAACAGGGCGCCACCGCCGTGGTCTCCGGTGAGGGCGTGCACGAGTGGGTGCACGACGCCCGCCACCTCCTCGGCTTCCCCTGCCACTGACGGAGGCCTTCCATGAACTCCGTCACCGTACGCACCCTGTTGGTGCGAGGCATGCTCGCCGGCGCAGGCGCCGGCGTGCTCGCCTTCGTCTTCGCCTTCCTGGTCGGAGAAGGCCCCGTCGACGCGGCCATCGCGTTCGAAGAGGCCAACTCCCATGAACACGGCGGTGAGGAACTCGTCAGCCGTTCCGCGCAGTCGACGGCCGGTCTGGCCACGGGCGTGCTCGTCTTCGGTGTGGCCATCGGCGGCATCGCGGCACTCGCGTTCTGCTTCGCCCTCGGGCGGATCGGCCGGTTCGGCGCGCGGGCCACAGCCGGACTGACCGCGCTCGCAGGGTTCCTCCTGGTCTACCTGGTACCGATCCTGAAGTACCCGGCGAACCCGCCCGCCGTCGGCAACCCCGACACGCTCGACAAGCGCACCGTCCTGTTCGTCCTGATGATCGCCCTGAGCGTCCTGCTGGGCATCGCCGCCGTCCTGCTGGGCCGCAGGCTCGCCCCGGCCTGGGGCAACTGGAATGCCTCCATCGCCGCCGGGGTCGCCTTCGTCGCGGCGGTGACGGTCGCGATGGTCGTCCTGCCGCACGGGGACAACACCCCGAAGGGCTTCCCGGCCACCGACCTGTGGGAGTTCCGTCTGGCTTCCATCGGCGTCCAAGCCGTGCTGTGGTCGGCGTTCGGGCTGCTGTTCGGCTTCCTGGCCGAACGTGTCCTCGAACCGCAGTCGGCCCGTGGCCGGGTCTCCACCCTGGTGGCCTGAGCCGTCACACACGAGCGGCGGGAGCCGTCGGGGGCGCGCCCGCGGATCCCGCCGTTCCGTTTCGTGTGTACGGGGTCGGGGCCGGAGACGGGGGGAACAGTCATGCCGGGCCCGGGGCCAGCGGCCCTCTTGCAGGACCGCGAAGAACATACGGGGGTGAGGAGGTTGGCTCCGCCTGAGGCAGCCAAGGCATGCCTCAGGCGGAGCCGATCCATCTCCCGACTCAGGAGCTGAGCTGCGCCGACCGGGGCGTCGTCACATGTGGACGACGGGTGCGGCGTCGGGGTCGGTGGCGGGTGCGCCGCGCCGGTAGAGGGGCACGCTGATGAGCAGGCCGACGGCGAAGAAGACGGCCGACCACCAGTACGCGGTGGAGCAACCCTCCAGACCGGCCTGGGCCAGTACGGCGGGGTCCAGCCGCCGACCTGCTGCATGGTGTTGACGGCGGGGGACGCGACGCCGGAGTCCTCCGGCGGCCACGCCGGCCGTGGCCAGGCTCATGGCCGGGGCCATGACCAGGAACAGCTGCCACATCCGGGCGCCGGACGGAGCGGACCTGCGCAAGCTCGACGCTCAGCCCAGGTAGGCGAGTTCGGGGAAGTGCCGCTGGTAGGCGTCCAGCAGACGTCTTGCCACGGCGTACGAGTCGATCAGCGGGTGGATGGTCAGTGCTTTGACCGCGTGGGCGCGGTCACGGGTGGCGGCGGCGCGGATGACCGCGCGCTCCACCTCCTTGACCGAGCACACCAGGCCCCTGGCGTGGTCGGGCAACGGGGCCCCGGCGATGGGGTGGGCGCCGTTGGCGTCCACGTGGCAGGGGACCTCGATGACGGCGTCGTCGTCGAGGACGGGGATCCGGCCCCGGCCTCGGACGTTGAGGATGAGGGCGGTGCGCTCGTCCAGGGCGATGGCGCGCATGAGGGAGAGGGCCACCTGCTCGTAGCCGCCGGACTCCAGGTCGCAGGAGTCGCGTTCACCCATGCCGACGGCGTCGCGGTTCTCCGCCATGTAGGTGACCTCGCGCTCCAGGCGGGTGGCGTCCCAGGCGTTCCAGGCGGCGCGGGGTGCGGGCGGGACGCCGACGGCCGCGCTCGGGGGATCCGTGCTCGTGGAGTGCGTGCTCAAAGAGTCGTAGAAGCGCTGCTGCTGGGAGTGCAGGAAGGCCCCCCGGGTCTGTTCGGCGGCCCGCGCGGAGCCGACCGACTCGCGGTGGAAGTAGTAGTAGTGCAGGTACTCGTTGGGCAGCGCCCCGAGCGTGCGCAGCAGGTCGGCGCCGAAGAGCTTGCCCTCCTCGAAGGAGGTCAGCGCGGCCTCGTCCGCCAGCAGGGAGGGCAGCAGGTCCCGGCCGTCGGCGTACAGGCCGCACAGCCAGCCCAGGTGGTTCAGGCCCACGTAGTCCAGGCGGGTGCGGGCCGGGTTGACGCCGAGCGCCCCGGCCACGCGGCGGCCGAGGCCCACGGGGGAGTCGCAGATCCCGATCACGCGGTCGCCGAGGTGGGCGGTCATGGCCTCGGTGACCAGGCCGGCGGGATTGGTGAAGTTGATGACCCAGGCGTCGGGCGCCAGAGCGGCGATGCGGCGGGCGATCTCCAGCGCCACCGGCACGGTGCGCAGCCCGTAGGAGATGCCGCCCGCGCCGACGGTTTCCTGGCCCAGGACGCCCTCCTCCAGAGCGATCCGCTCGTCCGCCGCGCGCCCGGCGAGCCCGCCGACGCGGATGGCGGAGAACACGAAGTCGGCTCCGGTGACCGCCTCGTCCAGGTCGGTGGTGACGGTGACGGCGGGCGGGTCGGCGTGCCCGGCGGCCTGGTCGGCGAGGACCTTGCGGATGGCCGTCAGCCGGGAGGCGTCCAGGTCGTACAGGGTCACCGTGGTGACGCGTCCTTGGCCGCGGTCGCCGAGCAGTGCCCGGTAGACCAGCGGGACGCGGAAGCCGCCGCCGCCCAGGATCGTGAGTTTCATACTTCGAACACCTCAACTCCCGCCTCGCGCAGCCGACCACAGGTCGCCTCGTCCCCCGGGGCGTTGGTCACCACGACGTCGAGGTCTTCCGGCCCGCACACCCGGGCCATTCCGGTGCCGGGGAACTTGCCCGCGTCCGCCAGCAGAACCACCTGGGCGCTGGCGGCGATCATCGCCCGCTTGACGGGCACCTCGACGGCGGTGGTGTCCAGCACCTGGCCGTCGGGGCGGATACCGCTGGTGCCGAGGAACAGCCGGTCGGCGTGGATCTGCCGCAGGTTGTCCTCGGTGAGGAAGCCGACCAGCGAGCGGTAGTCGCGCCGGACCACGCCGCCCAGCAGGATCAGCTGGACGTCCTTGTCGTCCTGGAGCTCCTCGTAGACGGCCAGGTTGCTGGTGATCACTGTCAGGGAGCGGCCGTGCAGATGGCGGGCCACCCGGTGGGCCGTGGTGCCGATGTCGAGCAGCACCGTCTCACCGTCCCTGACCAGGTCCGCGCACCACGCCGCCAGCGCGTCCTTGGCCTCGACGCGGACCGCGGCCACGTCGGCGAACGGGTCGTCCTCGCCGAGGACGGGGGCGGCACCGCCGTAGACCCGCTTGAGCAGTCCCTCGTCCTCCAGCTGCGCGAGGTCGCGCCGGATGGTGGCCTGACTGGCCCCCACCTTCTCGGCCAGGGCGGTCACGCTGGTGGGACCGTCCGCGCGCAGGGCGCGGAGGATCAGCTCATGTCTTCGGTCAGGGAGCATGGCGCTGACCATACGACCAGAGTCGCGCAAAGTCACGCATGGATGTCTCGATCTCTGCTTGACTCTTGTCAAACCCGCGCACCGGGTGCACTCTCTTGCGTAATTCGAGCCAGGCCCGGACCCCACTCCGGTCGGCCGAAGCACAGAGGCACGCGCATTTTCGCCGCCACCGATGCTTCGGCACCGTCCGAGAGGACCAGCTCACACGTTCCGGGCAGCGAGGTGCGTTCGCGGACATCGATGCTCTTCAGCCGTCCGGAAGCTCCGTCGCGCCCGCCGTCGCCCACGACTCGCAGGTCCCTTCCGGACACGCCGAACACTAGGAGAAGACCGTGGACCTTTCCCGTAGACGATTCCTCGAGGCCGCCGTGCTCACGGCCGCAACGGCCGGGCTGACCGCCGCGTGCGGCGACGGCTCCGGGTCGAGCGGCGGCAAGGACAGCAAGAACCTGAAGTTCTGGTACTGGGCCGGCGGCCTGAGCGACAAGGTCGTCGCAGACGCCAAGAAGCAGTTCCCCGACGTCACCCTGAAGACGTCCGTGATCGGCGGCGACTTCAAGACCAAGCTGCTCACCGGCATGAAGACCGCCCAGACCGCGCCGGACATCACCGGTATCAAGGGCGAGGACATCGCCTCCTTCCTGCCCAATGCCAACCGCTTCCTCGACCTGAACGAACTCGGCATGGACAAGCTGGCGCCCGAGTACCTGGAGTGGAAGCTGAAGCAGGCCACCTCCCAGGACGGCAGGCTCATCGGCTTCCCGATCGACATCGGCCCCTGCGCGCTGTACTACCGCGAGGACCTCTTCGACAAGGCGGGGCTGCCCACCGACCCGGCCGAGGTCTCGTCCCAGCTGTCCACCTGGGACGCCTACTTCGACGCCGGCGTCGAACTGCACAAGGCGGTGCCGAAGTCGTTCCTGATCAACAACATCAGCGCGGTGTTCACGATGGCCGTCGGTCAGGGCACCAAGCGGTTCATCGACGAGGACAACACGTTCATCGGCGACCAGGACCACATCCGTGCGGCCTGGACCACCGCCGTGAAGCCCTACACGCTCGGCATCGACGGCAACATCAACGACAACACCTGGAACGCCGCCATCAGTAACGGCACCGTGGCCACCGGGCTGGGCGCCGCCTGGTACGCGCTGGACATCCAGAACGCGGGACCGGGCACCAAGGGCAAGTGGCGGGTGGCGAGCCTGCCGAGCGGACCGTCCAACCTCGGCGGATCCTTCCTGTGCCTCCCGTCGACCTGCGCCAACCCCGAGCTGGCCTTCGACGTCGTCAAGTGGATCCTCAACCCCGAGAACCAGGCGCGCGGCTTCACCGACGCGGCCCTGTTCCCCTCCACCCCGGCCGCCTACGAACTCCCCGCGCTGACCGGCGGTGACGAATTCTTCGGTGGCCAGAAGACCATCGACATCTTCGGCCCGGCGGCCGAGAAGATCCCCGCCGCCTACGAGGCCCCGGCCGACGCGGCGGTCTCGGCGCCCTACTACAGCCAACTCACCAGCATCGAGGCCAAGGGCAAGGACCCCGAGGCCGCCTGGAAGGACGCGGTCAGCCAGGCCAAGCAGATCGCCCAGCGCCAGGGAGTGAAGTGACATGACGTCAAGCCCGGTAGCCGGTTCGGCCGCCACCGGACCGCCCTCCGGACCCGCCGGGCAGCCGGCCCCGGACCGTCCGCGCGGTCCGGGCCGGCACGGCCGCCGGATCCGGCCGGTGTCGTCCCGGACGCGGCCCGGGCCACGGCGCGGAATCGCCAGGTACTGGACCCAGTACGTGGCCATCTCGCCGTACTACCTGATCTTCTCGGTCTTCATGCTCTTCCCGGTGCTCTTCACCGTGTACCTGGCGTTCCAGAAGTGGGACGGCATCGGGGAGATGGAGTTCGTCGGGTTCCAGCAGTTCCGCTACCTCTGGGACGACCCGGTGTTCTGGCTGTCCATCCGCAACACCATGGTCATCTGGCTGCTGTCCACCGTGCCGATGCTCTTCATGGCGCTGGTGATGGCGGTGCTGGTCAACTCCACCAAACGCTTCACCGGCTTCTACCGGGTAGCGCTGTTCATTCCCAGCATCACCTCGCTGGTGGCCATCGCGATCTTCTTCGGCGCGATCTTCAGCAACAACTTCGGCCTGATCAACGCCATCCTGCAGGGGCTGAACCTGTCGGCCGTGCCGTGGATGAGCAACGAGTGGACGATCAAGCTGGTCATCGCGGCGCTGATGACCTGGCAGTGGACCGGCTACAACGCCATCATCTACCTGGCCGGCCTCCAGGCGATCCCCTCGGAGCTGTACGAGGCCGCCAGGATGGACGGGGCCGGCCCGGTGCGGATCTTCTTCTCCATCACGATCCCGCTGCTGAAGCCCATCATCCTGTTCACCGTGGTGATCTCCACCGTCACCGGCCTGCAGAGCTTCACCGAACCCCAGGTGCTGTTCGGCAGCGACGCGGCCACCAACCCCAACTCCGGCGGGCCGGGCCAGGCGGGCCTGACCACGCTGCTGTACTTCTACCACCAGGCCTTCGACAACAACGACTTCGGCTACGCGGCCGCGATCGTCTGGGCCTTCTTCCTGCTGATCCTGCTCATCGTCATCGTCAACTGGCGCCTGGTGCAGGGTAAGGAGCGACGGTCATGAACGGCTTGAATCGCCAGCGCCTGCGCGGGCTGAGCGTCCATGTGATTCTGATGATCTCTGTCGTGATCTCGGTGTTCCCGTTCTACTGGATCATCGTCATGGCGACGAACACCTCGCAGGACATCTACAGCTTCCCGCCGAAGCTGTGGATCGGCGACAACCTGCTGACCAACGTCGAGAACCTGTTCGCCAGGGTGGACTTCTTCGGGTCGCTGCTCAACACGGTGATCGTGGCGGTCTGCACGACGGTGCTCGTGCTGTTCTTCGACTCGCTGGCGGCCTTCGCCTTCGCCAAGTACGACTTCCCCGGCAAGAAGTTCTTCTTCGGCCTGCTGTTGTCGATGTACATCCTGCCGACCCAGCTGGCGATCATCCCGCAGTACGAGATCATGGTGCAGCTGGGCTGGCTGGGCACGCTCAAGGCGCTCATCGTGCCCGCCGCCGCCAACGCCTTCGGCATCTTCTGGATGCGCCAGTACACCAGCACCGGCGTCCCGGACGAACTGCTGGACGCCGCCCGCATCGAGGGTGCCGGGTTCTTCCGCCAGTACTGGCACGTGGTGCTGCCGTGCGTCCGCCCGGCCCTGGCCTTCCTCGGCATCTACACCTTCATCGCCGCCTGGAACGACTACATCCTGCCGTTGGTGATGCTGGTCAACCCGGACGAGGTCACCCTCCAGGTGGCCCTGGCACAGCTGTACGCCGCCCACTCGACCGACTACAGCATGGTGATGGCCGGAGTGCTGCTCGCGGTCATCCCCCTGGTGCTGGTGTTCACCTTCTTCGCCCGCGGGTTCATCGCCGACGCCACCAAGGGCGCCCTGCGCTGAGCGCGCGGGGGTCGGACGAGCCTCCTGCTCTCCGCCACGTCCTTCGTCGAGGACGGCGCACGGCGGGCGGGCGCAAGCCCGTCGACCACGTCGACCCCAAGCCCGACGGCTTGCACCGCTGGAGCTGTGGAACCGGCGCCGCGGCTTCTACGCGGAGGGCGAGGAGGCCGCCCTCAACCGGTTCATGACCGCGCTGGACCGGGTCGAGGAGGGCCACGAGGCGGTGCAACGCTACGTCATGGACCGGCGGCTGCCGTACGTCACCGCCCGTACGCCCGCGGTCTGCGCACCCGGGGACCACTACTCCCTGCCCGCGCTGGAGAAGTTCGCCACCGCGCTCGGCTGGCAGACCCGGGTCCTCTCCGGCGGGCACGTACCCGCCCCTGAGCAACTGCCGGGGGAGTTCGCCGAGGTGGTACTGGAATGGGTGGCCCGGGCCAGAACCGGACCAGGGGCGGCCGGCACGGCTGTGCTCGGTCAGGCCGGACGCGGGTCGATGTGGATCTTCGGTCCCGGCCCGGCGCCCGCCGGGCGCTCACCGGCGAGGACGGGACCGACCTGTTCCAGCCCGACGGTCGCGGCCACGAGTGGCCTCGGGTCGACGGATCCGTCGGCGTACGCCCGGATGGTCGCGTCGAGGCCGGGGGAGGCGGACAGGATGCCGACCGCGGTGACGTCCTTGAGGGCGAGCGTGCGGGTGTCGACGCGGCTGGGTTCGCCGGCCAGCCCGACGTAGACGACGCGGCCGGCCGGTTCGACCGACTCCAGGGCCAGGGCGGGCAGTCGGGCGGCGTTCGAGGCGTCGACGACCGCGTCGAACGGCAGGTCCGGGACGGAGTCCTCCGGCCACGCGTGCTCGAAGCCGAGCTCCCGGGCGAAGGCCAGCGAGCTGTCGGTCCGGCCCATCAGGTGCACCTCCGCACCGGCGGCCCGGGCGAACATCGCGACCAGCAGGCCGATGGTGCCCGGGCCGAGCACCAGTGCCCGGTCTCCGGGCTGCAACTCGGCGGCCTGAGCGGCGCGCAGGGCGTTGCCGCCCGGCTCCACCAGTGCGCCGAGTTCGGCGTCGACGGTGTCGGGCAGGGCGTGCAACGAGGAGGCGGGCACCGCTAGTCGCTCCGCCAGGGCGCCGGCCCGCCCGCCGCGTATGCCGACTTCCTGCCGTCTCTCGCACACGTGCTGGTGGCCCCGCAGACAGCGGCGGCAGGTGCGGCAACCGAGCATGGTGTCGCCCATGACCCGCCGGCCGAGCCAGACGGAGTCGACGCCGTCGCCGACGGCTGCCACGCGCCCGGCCCACTCGTGGCCCAGCCGCATCGGGTAGGTGGAGTGCCCTTGGTGGAGGTAGGCCATCTCGCCGGTGAAGAACTCCACGTCGGTGCCGCACACGCCGACCCGCTCGACGTCGACGACGACTTCACCGTGGGCCGCCACCGGCGCCGGCACCTCCTGGACTTCGTACTGGCCCGGGCACGTCAGGACGAAGGCACGCATGACGTGGCGAGTGTGGTCCAAGGACGACGTGGTCATGGGTGCGGCCTGCCCAGGGGGCCGAGGGCGGCGCGGATCTCGTCGACCGCGTCGATCAGCGTGCGCAGGGGCGTCCGGTACGCCAGGGCGCTGATGCTCAGCGCGCCGCAGGGGCCCGCCGGTGAGGTGGCGTAGACGGGCAGAGCGAGGCAGTTGACGCCGGTCTCGTTCTCCTGGTCGTCGAGGGCATGGCCCCGTTCCCGGATGGCCCGCAGCTCGCGATGCAGGGCCTCGGGTGTGCACAGCGCCCGCGGTGTCCGGCGTACGAGCGGCGTGTCGCCGATCCACGCCTCGACCTGATCAAGGGTGCCCAACTCCTGGGCGAGCAGCAGCTTTCCGACGCCGGTGGTGTGAGCCGGGTTACGGCCACCGACCGTCGAGGTCAGCCGGACGGCGCCGCTGGGCGGGTCGACCTTGGCGCGGTAGACGACCTCCCGGCCGTCGAGCACCGCGTAGTGGGCCGTCTCGCCGAACCGGTGGGCCAGCGCTTCGAGCACCGGGCGGACGCGGACGTGTTCGGGCCGGGCCTCGTGGTGGGCGAAGGCCATGCGCAGGAACTCGTCGCCGAGCAGATACCGGCCACGGGCGTCCTGGCCGGCCAGCCCCGCCCGGCGCAGCGCGCCGAGCGCCCGGTGCACGGTCGGCTTCGGGCTGCCGATCACCCGGGTCAGCTCCTCCAGCCCCACGCCGTCGGGGTGGCGGGCGAGCTCCTTGAGGACGGCGAGGACACGGTCGGACCCCACAAGTCGGCTGCTCTCGGCGCCGGTTGCGCTGCCCTCGCCGAGGGCTGTCGATCCACCGACCGTCTGCGTATTCTTCATGGCGTTCCAAAAGTTAGACCGCCGTACCGACTATTGGAAGAGGGGCAATGGTGACGCTCCGAAGCGCGCAGTGGTACGCGGGTCAGGACCGCAACGCCTACATCCACCGGGCGTGGATGCGCCGCGGCGTCCCGGGCGACGCCTTCAGCGGCCGTCCGCAGATCGCCATCGCCAACACCGCCTCGGACCTGACCCCCTGCAACGCACACCTGACCGAGGTGGCCTCCTCCGTCCGCGACGGCGTGTACGAGGCGGGTGGCATTCCGCTCGACCTGCCCGTGGTGTCGCTGGGGGAGACGCAGTTGCGGCCCACCGCCATGCTCTGGCGCAACATGGCGGCGATGGCCACGGAGGAGATGCTGCGGGCCAACCCCATCGACGGCGTCGTCCTGCTCGGAGGCTGCGACAAGACCATCCCTTCCCTGCTCATGGCCGCCGCCTCGGTCGATCTGCCCGCCGTCGTCGTGCCCGGCGGCCCGATGCTGACCGGGACCTTCCGCGGTGCGCCGCTGGGCTGCGGCACCGACGTATGGCGGCTGTCGGAGGAGGTGCGGGCCGGAAAGCTCTCCCAGGAGCAGTTCACCCGCTCCGAGTCGGCGATGATCCGCAGCCGCGGGCACTGCAACACCATGGGCACCGCCTCGACGATGGCGCTGGTGGCGGAGGCGCTGGGCACGGTCGTCCCGGGAGTCGCCGGCACCCCGGCGCCCGACAGCCGTCTGCTGGAGGCCGCCCACGGCACCGGCCGGCTGGCCGTGGACATGGTGGCCGCCGACCGACGGCCGGGCACCTTCCTGACCGAGGCGTCCTTCCACAACGCGATCGTGGCGCTGGCCGCCATCGGCGGCTCGACCAACGCGGTCGTCCACCTGCTGGCCATCGCGGGCCGGCTCGGCATCGACCTGACGCTCGACGACTTCGACCGCGTCGGCTCCCGCGTGCCGGTCCTGGTGGACCTGCTGCCCGCCGGCCGCTTCCTCATGGAGGACTTCCACCGCGCCGGAGGCCTGCTCGCCGTCCTGCGCGAGGTCCGCGACCTGCTCGACCCCGACGCGCTGACCGTCACCGGCAAGCCGCTGGTCGACCACCTCGACGACGCTCCCATCTGGGACTCCGAGGTCATCCGCACGCGCTCACAGCCGCTGGTCGCCGAGGGCGGCATCGCCGTCCTGCGCGGCAACCTCGCCCCCGACGGGGCACTCATCAAGCCGGCCGCCGCATCCGCGCACCTGCTGCGCCACCGCGGCCGGGCCGTCGTCTTCGACTCGATCGAGGACTTCCACGCCCGTATCGACGACCCGGACCTCGATGTCGACGCCGACTCCGTCCTCGTCCTGCGCGGCTGCGGCCCCAAGGGCTACCCGGGCATGCCGGAGGTGTCGAACATGCCACTGCCGAAGAAACTGCTCGAACAAGGTGTCCGCGACATGGTCCGCGTCTGCGACGGCCGGATGAGCGGCACGGCGTACGGCACCGTCGTCCTGCACGTGGCGCCCGAAGCGGCGGCGGGCGGCCCCCTCGCGCTGGTCCGGACGGGGGACGTCGTCAGCCTCGACGTCGAGGCCCGGCGCATCGATGTCGAGGTCCCCGCCGACGAACTCGCCCGCAGGACCCCGAACCAGGCCACCGTCACCGGCTTCGCCGCCCCGAGGCGCGGCTGGGAGCGCCTCTACGTCGACCACGTCCTCCAGGCCGACACCGGAGCCGACCTGGACTTCCTCGTCGGCTCCAGCGGTTCGGAGGTCAGCCGTGAGTCGCACTGACCACTCCGGCCGGCTCGTCCGGACGAACCGGATGAGCCGGCCGGGGCCGTAGCCGGGATCGGATTACACGGCTGTCAGCCGAACGTCACGACGAGGCGGCCGTCCGAGGTGAAGGACCACTTCAGGGCGCCGGCGTAGGAGGAGCACCGGGACCCGTTCGAACCGGACCAGAACTGGTTCGAGCCGTCGGCGTTGCCGACGATCCTGTCGTTCGTCCCACTGCCGCTGCGGCACGAGGTGTTGTTGCGGAACACCGAAGTGCCCCCGTCGAACGAGTAGTTGCGCTCCTCGTTGTCGATGCTGACGTTGTCCGACACCGTCATCGTGCCGAGGTTCCTGTTGTACGTGAACCCGTGCTTGCCGTTGTTGTAGGCGATGTTGCGCCGGATGACGTGGTTGACCCCGATGTCCTCGCCGCCGAGCTTGTAGCCGTTGCGGTCACCGTTGCCGGCCTGGGAGCCGTCGCTGAGGGTGCCGTTGTCGTAGGCGAGGGAGTCCTCGATGGTCACCGCGCCGATGGCTCCCGTGTCCGACTTGGTGTAGAGGTCCCAGCCGTCGTCGATGTTGTTGTGGGCCACGGCGTAGCGGAAGACGTTCCCGGGACCGGAGGTGAGCTTCGCGGCGAAGCCGTCGGCGTCCTCGCCGTCCGAGTCGGCGTTGTCGTGCGACTCCGCGCTCAGAATGAGGTTGTTGGACGGCCACTGGTCCTTGGGCGTGCTGGAGAGCATCCGCGAGAGCTGGAGACCGGTGTCACGGTTGAAGCGGGTCACCGTGCGCTCGAAGATGTTGTTGCTGCCGCCGACGAAGATGCCGTTGTCCCCGGCCCGCTCGACGACGATGCCCTTGACGTGCCAGTACGACCCGTTCACGGCGAGCCCGCGGTTCGACGTGGCCTCGCTCTGGGCGGAGAAGTTCAGTACGGGCGTCTCACCCGGGTAGGCGGTCAGCTCGGTGCGGTCACTAGCGGTGCCGTTGTTGCCCGCCGGGATGGTGACCGTCTGCGAATAGCGGTAGGTGCCGCCGCGCATGTAGATCGTCCCGCCGGGCGTGATGCGGGAGATCGCCGAGGTGAGCGTCGTCGGGGCGGACTGCGTTCCGGCCGCGCCGTCGGTGCCGTTCGGCGCCACGTACAGCGCGGGCCCCGTCGGCGCCGGGTTGTCGCCGCTCGTCTCGACCTCGGCGTAGTCGACGTTGGGCAGGCCGGCGGCGGTGGTGGGGCTGAGCCGGATGGTGTTGCTGCCCGAGCTCACCGGCACCGTGAGCGTCTTCGTCGCCCACGTGCTCCACGCGCCGGTGCCCTCGAACGACACGGACGTGGCCGACGAGCCGTTCACCGTGAGGTTCGCGGGCCGTGCGGTGGTGGTTCCGTTGGCGAAGCGGATCCTCAGGGTCGCCGTGCCCGCGGCGGGGGCGTTCACGGTGAACTGGGCATAGGCGCCGACCGCGTTGTTGGTGTTGCAGAATCCGCTGCCGGAGAAGCCGGCCCAGTCGGAGTCGATGGTGCCGGTACAGACCGCCGGGGAGCTCTCGGCCTCGTAGCGGGTGGAGGCGGCCTGTGCCGTGGTGCCGGACAGCGCGACGAGGGTGCCGGCCAGCAGGCCGACGCACGCGATGACGGGTCTCAGTTGCATCGTTCGTCTCCAGGTAGGTGGGCTCGTCTGACCAGGCGTTCGGTGGAACGGTGTCGAGCTGACCCTTCCTCTGCGGGTTCCGGAGCGCGATGATGCGACTAGTTCGAGAACGTGAATGGGGTGAACCGGCCGGGCATCGCATCCGGAGGGAGAAAGCGCTTTCCCGGACGCTAGATGCTTGCCGTGAACGCGTCAATAGACGTGTACTTGATTTCTATTCATCAACATGAACTACTGAAGGGTCGGCAACAGAAAGGCCGCCGTCGCCATGACGGCGACAGCGGCCCCTCCCACAGCGGCCCCTCCAGCGGCCCGCGTACGACGTCGCTCAGCGGAACGCCGCCTGCCCCGTCAGCGCCTGGCCGATCATGAGGGTGTGCATCTCCACGGTGCCCTCGTAGGTGAGGATCGACTCGAGGTTGTTGGCGTGGCGGATCACCGGATACTCCAGGGAGATGCCGTTCGCGCCCAGGATCGTGCGGGCGGTGCGGCAGATCTCCAGCGCGCCGCGGGTGTTGTTGAGCTTGCCGAAGCTGACCTGCTCGGGCCTGAGGCCCCGGTCGTCCTTGGTGCGGCCCAGGTGGAAGGCCAGCAGCGTGCCCTTGGCCAGTTCCAGGCCATGTCGGTCAGCTTGGCCTGGGTCAGCTGGAACGAGCTGATCGGGCGGTCGAACTGCACCCGGTCACCGGCGTAGGCCAGCGCCGTGCGGAAGGCCGAGCGGGCGGCGCCCATCGCGCCCCAGGCGATGCCGTACCGGGCCTCGTTCGGGACGATGTTGACGGCGTGGACGGCCACGCGGACGTCGCCGGGACCCGGCTGGGGGACGGGGAGTTCCTCGAGCCTCATCGGCTCGCCGACGTGGTGCATCCGCGCGGCTCGCATGGTCGCACTCATGGCCTCTCCTAGGGGTGAGTGGTGGAGATGTCGCCGGTGGGCCGGCCCCCATCTCGGTGTGCGGGGATGTGTGTGCGGGGGTGTGGGCGTCAGTCGTCGAGCAGGGTCGTCAGCCGCTGCCGCTGGAGCTTCCCGGTCGCGCCGCGGGGCAGCGCCGGTACGACGCACAGGCGCCGCGGCCACTTGTGCCGGGCGAGCCGGCCGTCGAGGTGGGCGCGGATGTCGTCCAGGGTGGGTTCGCCGGCGTCGGCGACCAGGAAGGCGGTCACCACCTCGCCCCAGACCGGATCGGGCGTCCCGGACACCGCGATCTCGACGAGGCCGGGCAGGTCGGCCAGCGCGTTCTCGATCTCGGCGGGATCGACGTTCTCGCCGCCGGTGATGATGGTGTCCTTGACCCGCCCGACCACCTCCAGCCGGCCCTCCGCGTCGATCCGGCCCCGGTCTCCGCTGTGGAACCAGCCCTCGGAGTCGGTCGCGGGCCGCGGCCCGGCGGCCGTCCAGTAGGCCGAGGCGACGGAGGGTCCGCGCACCCAGATCTCGCCCACGGCGTCCACCGGGGCCCGGGAGCTCGCCTCGTCCGCGACCAGCAGCTCGATGTGGGGGACAGGGCGCCCCGCCGTGGCGGCCGTGTCGGAGTACGTCACCCCGGCACTGGTCTCCGTCAGGCCGTAGGAGTCGACCACCCTGATGCCGCGCTCGGCCAGCTGTGCCCTGGTCGCGGTCTGGGCCGGTGCTCCGCCGGAGAGGATCCAGCGCAGCGTGTCCAGGTCGCCGCCGGCGAAGCGGGGGTGACGGGCCAGCAGGGTGGCCATGGCGGGCACGGCGAACGCGCACGTGACCCGGTGGTCGCGGACCAGGTCGACGAACAGGTCCGGGGCGAACCTCGGGGCCAGCACCACCGTCCCGCGCCGCGCCCAGGTGTACTGCGGCAGCCCGCCCAGTACGGCGACGTGGGCCAGCGGCGTCGAGACGAGCGTGACGTCCGCCTCGCCGACGGGCAGCAGGGCCAGGCCGTTGTCCATGCTCCAGTACAGGTTGTCGTGCGTTAGCGCGACGCCCTTGGGACGGCCGGAGGTGCCCGAGGTGAACGCGATGATCGCGACGTCGGAGCCGGCCGGTGGCTCCGGATCGGCGGCGAGTGCGGACGCCTCGTCGCCGGGGTGCAGTTCGTCCCACGTGAGAACAGGGCCGTCGCCCGGGAACCCCTCGTCGCCCACGACGGCACGCGGCGCCGTCTCCTCGCGCACGACCGCCAGCTCGCCGCCGGTCACCTGGGGATGGACGGGGACGAGCACGGCCCCCATCCTCGTCACGGCGAACAGCGTGACGAGAGCCTCCGGGCGCGCGGCGCCCCGCATCACGACCCGGTCGCCCCTGCGTACCCCGAACTTGTCGAGGCGGGCGACGGTGCGCCGGATGGCCAGGTCCAGCTCGGCATACGTCCAGGACCGGTCCGTGAAGACCAGGGGGACCCGGGACCCGGCCTCGGCCGCGCTCGCCACGAGATGGGCACCGAACCAGGAGGCGGGGGGCGTGGAGGTTCCGGTCATGCCCGCACCTCCGCGGCACGCCGGGCGCGGGCGAGGGCGCCCAGGGTCGACCCCGCGAGGTCGGCGGCGGACACCGGCGCGTGCCGCTCCAGCAGCCGGCGGGCGGCCAGGTGTTCCGCGGGCCAGTTCAACGTCTCCACGGCGACCAGCCGGTCGTCGCGGAAGGCGTACGCGGCCAGCCGTTCCGGGACTCGCCCGGCACCACGCGCACCTCGTCGGTGCCGGTACGCAGCCCGGCGATCTGCAGTTTGATCGCGCCCTGGTCGCTCCAGAACCACGGCAGGCTCTCGTACGGGCCCGGTGACCCGGCGATACGGCGGCCCACCAGCGCCCTTGATCGGTGGCGTTCTGCACGGACTCCAGCCGGACCGGCGCGTGCGCGCGGGGGCGGGGATGGCGGGCACAGTCGCCCACGGCGGAGACGCGGGGGTCGGTGACCGAGCGCAGCTGCTCGTCCACGACCACACCGTCGTCCACCGCGAGGCCGGCGTCCCGCGCCAGCTCGTCCCGGGGAGCGGCCCCGATGCCGTAGACGACGAGGTCGGCGGGCAGGACGCCCATGTCCGTGACGACCTGCCGCACCTGGTCCGTGCCCTCGATCGCCCGCACGGCCGTCCCGGTGAGGATGCGGACGCCGCTGTCCTCGTGTCTGGCCCGCAGGTGCTGCCGCAGCTCGGCGGAGACGGCCCGGCTCAGCAGCCGGTCGGCCAGCTCCACCACCGTGACGCGCGCGCCGGATGCCAAGGCGACCTGGGCGAGTCCGAGCCCGATGAACCCGCCGCCCACGACGACCACGTCGCGGGCCGTCGTCAGCGCCCGGCCGATCGCCAGGGCGTCGTCGAGCGAGCGCAGTGCGTGGATGCCGGGCAGCCCGGCGCCGGGGACGGGCAGCGGCCGGTTGCGCGCGGGTCGCCAGCACGAGGTGCTCGTAGGGGACACGCGCACCCGCGCCGGTGACCACCGTGCGGGCGTGACGTGTCGAGGGCGGTCACGCTCTCGCCCAGGCGCAGGTCGATGTCCCGCTCGCGGTAGAAGGACTCCGGCACCAGTTCGGCTCGGAGGGAGTCCGTGTGCGCCTTCTTGGACAGCGGCGGTCTCTGGTACGGCAGATGGCGCTCGTCGGCGAAGACGGTGACCGGGCCGCCGTAGCCCGTGCCCCGCAGGGCGGAGACGACGCTGAATCCGGCCTGTCCGCCGCCGACGACGACCACGCCCGCGGCGGACGTCATACCTGCTCCTCGGGCACGTGGACGACCAGCCCGTCGAGTACGTCGGAGAGCTCGATCTGGCAGCTGAGCCGGCTGGTGGGCCGGCGCTCGGCGGCGGTGAAGTCCAGCATCTCCTCCTCGACGTCGTTCGGCGGTCCCACGAGGTCACCGTGCTGTGCGTCGACGTAGACGTGGCAGGTGGCGCAGGAGGAGTTGCCTCCGCACTCCGCGACGATGCCGTCGACGCCGTTCGACACGGCGGCCCGCATCAGGACCGTGCCGGACTCGGCGGTGACCTTGCGCTGGGTGCCGTCGGGCAACTCGAAGATGACGATGGGCATGAAGTCCGCCCGATGGGGACGGCTCAGGGCTTGCCGGGCTCAGGCGGGGGGGCGTGCCGGGCTCAGGCGGAGGCGTGCCAGGTGACGTTCAGAGAGGTGGGTCCCCGGAACACCCAGCCCTCCATGCGGTCCTCCGCGCCGTCGTCGAGGCGGAGTCCCTTGAGGCGGCCGAAGACGAGAGGCCAGGCGAGGGCGCTGACCTCGTGGCGCGCGACCCACGCGCCCATGCAGAAGTGCGGACCGCCGCCGAAGGCGAGGTGCGGGCGATGGGGGCGGTCGACGTCGAACTCGTCGGCCCGCAGGAAGACCGACTCGTCCCGGTTCCCCGAGGCGATCACCAGGGCCACGCGGCTCCCGGCGGGCAGGGTCACGCCGGCGATCTCGTAGTCCTGGGTGAGCTGGCGCGGATACATGCCGATCGGCGAGATCCAGCGGGCGGTCTCCTCGAACACCCGCTTCCACAGCGCCGGCTCCGCCAGCACCCGGTCCAGCACCTCGGGGCGCTGGAGCAGCGCCCAGGCGCCCACCCCGAAGACGTCACGCGGCTCGTTGACGCCTCCGCCGACGATGACCTTGACGTTGTTCTGGGTCTCGGCGAGGTCCACCGGCTCGGGGGCGTTGACCATGGAGGAGATCACCGAGCCGTCGGGCTCACGCCGGACGGCCCCGGCCCGCTCGGCCACCGCCATTTCGATGGCGAGGGTGGCCTGCTCGGCGCGCAGCCACACGTCGGGGTCGTTCACGTAGTTGCTGTTGCCGGCCATCATCGCCCGGGACCAGTCGGCGATGTCGTCGGCGCCGGCGTTGTGCAGGCCGAGGACCAGGGCCAGGTTGGCCGCCACCAGCGGTTCCGCGAAGTCGCGGACGAGGTCGGCCTCGCCGCGTCCGGCGATCCGGTCGAGCAGCTCGTGAGCAGTGCGCTCGAAGGACCCGGCCCACAGGTCGCGGACCTGGCGGGGGCGGGTGGGCGGCTCGGCGGCGGCCCGCAGCCGCCGGTGCTCGGGGTCGTCCTCGCGGAGCATGTTGGGGCCGACGGTGCGCAGCAGCGAGCCCTCCTCGCGCGAGCTGAACACCTCCGGCAGCTTCTCGGCGTGGACGATGTCGTCGTACCGGGTGAGCAGGTGCCGTCCGACCGACGGCACCCAGGCCAGCGGTGCGGTGCGGCGCAGTTCGGCGTAGGCGGGGTTACGGGTCGTGGCGCAGCTCGGCGAGGTCGAGCTCGACGACCGGCGCGCCGGGGGCCGCGGTGGTGACGGCGCTCATGACGTCCTGCCCGCACCTATCAGGACGAAGAACATCGTGGCGGGCTCGGTGCCGGTGACGCGCCAGGCGTGGCGGGTGCCGTTCTGCACGACGATGTCGCCGGGCCCAAGGATCGCGGTCTCCCCGCCGTCCAGGTCGAGGACGATCTCGCCCGACAGGACCACGCCGTAGTCGACGGTGGGAGTGGTGTGCATGCCGGGGTTGTCGGGCTCGAAGAGCTCGGCGAGTCCGGGGGAGGTCTCCAGCTGCTCGGCCGCCGCGGCGGCGGGGTCGAAGCCGGGGTCGGCGAAGACACTGCTCGGCGGGAAGGTGACGGTCAGGGCGATCGTTTCGCCGGGGGCGGGCACGAAGGACTTCAGCGATGCCGTCGGGTCGGCCGACGGGGCGGCGGGCGCCGTCGTGTTCCACACCAGGGCCCTGGCATGGCCCGGAGTGTGGGTGCAGTGATGGGTGCGCGGCGGCTCGCCGTCACTGACGATCACGGGCTTGCCGCTGGCGCTGACACCGGTGACGACACGACGGACCATGGTTCTCTCCTTTGAGAAGCACGTCGGGGATGACGAGGGAGCGTCAGGTGTGGAGGTGGCTGGGACGTTAAGGCACGCCGAGCCGAAAACGTTAGAGGTGTGACAGTAAAGGTCCTGACGACCTGTTGTCAGGGGGAAGACGGACGGTGGCCCCCGAGGCCGGTCAGTCCACCGGCGGGGTCTCCTGGTTGACCAGCGTGCGCAGCAGGTGCACCAGCTCACCGAGCTGGTCGTCGCGCAGGATGGCCGTCCAGGCCCGCTCACGCTCGGTCTGGGCCGCGATGGCGCGCCGCAGCGTGTCGCGGCCCTCCTCGGTGAGCTCGACGATCAGCTGGCGGCGGTCGGTCTCGACGCGCCGGCGGTTGACCAGGCCGCGGTTCTCCAGCGTGGTCAGCGCGCTGGAGATGCTGGCGCGCGTGGAGCCGGAGACCCGGCCGATGTCCTGCTGGGCGAGCCCGTCGTAGGCCCACAGGGCGTTCAGGATGCGGAAGCCCGCCCAGGTCAGGCCGAGCGGCCGGTGGACGTGCCGTTCGAAGTCCTTGGTCAGCCGGGCTTCGAGGCGGGTGAGATCGGTGACCATCTCGATCGCGTCGAGGTCCCTGGGGTCGGTCGTGCCCAGCTCACGATGGTGATGGCGGAGCAGCTCCGAGAACTCCCGGGTCCGGCTCGCGCCCGTGGTCCCCGGTTCGCGCACGGTGTCGGTCACGATCTCCCACCCTTCCTGGTCCGGCCGGAACGGTGTCAGCCGGCGACGACCGGATTGACCATAGTGCCGACGCCCGTCACCTCGGTCCGCAGGACCTTACCTTCGGTCAGGTAGAGGCGCGGGGTGCGGCGGACCCCGCAGCCGGCGGGGGTGCCGGTGAAGATCAGGTCGCCGGGCTCGAACGTGACTCGCTTCGACAGCCAGGCGGTCAGCGCGGGCACGCTGAAGATGAGGTCCGAGGTGCGGCCCCGCTGCACCTCCAGGTCGTCGACCCAGCCGGCCACCTCGATGTCGTCCGGGTCCTCGAACTCGTCGACGGTCACCAGGTACGGGCCGATCGGGCTGAAGGTGTCGTACGACTTCGGCAGCGTGAACTGGTTGATCGGCTTGCGCCACTGCTCCCGGCGGTCGCTGATGTCCTGGCCGGCGGTCACGCCCGCCACGTACGACCAGGCGCCGGCCTCGGAGATGGCCTTGCCGGTCTTCCCCATCACCACCACGAGTTCCGCCGCGTAGTCGACCTTGTCGTACTGGGGCTCCACCACGATGGAGTCGTACGGACCGGCCACGGACGAGGCGAACTTGGCGAACACCGACGGCTCGTCCGGGACCGGGAGGTTGGACTCCTCGGCGTGCGCACGGTAGTTGAGGGCCACCCCGATCGCCTTGTACGGCTTGGCGACGCTGCCCAGGTCCTGCGGGTCGAACGGCTTCCAGTCCGCCTCCGCTGCACGCTCGGCCAGGGTGCGCAGCTCGTCATGGAGGGCGAGGTCGGACAGCACCTCCAGGCGCGGCTCGATCGCTCCCTTGCCGGCATCCGCGAGGTCGAGGGCGCGGTCCCCGCGCACGGCGGCGGGGCGGCCGGCGAGGCTGGCGAGCTTCATGCGGGTACTTCCTTCTGGTCGGACAACCGGGGGAGGGGCAGTGCGAGGTCGCCCTCCGTCTGGACCCCGAGGGTGTTGATGACGGTGGCGATGGTCAGGTACTGGCCGACCGTGTAGAGCACGTCGATGACCTGCTCGACGCTCAGGAGAGCCTCCAGTCGGCCCCACAGTTCGTCGTCGACGCCCTGGCGGTCGACGAGCGAGTCGGTCGCGGCGAGCAGGACCCGGTCCGGTTCGTCGAGTCCGCTCCACGCGCCGGTCGCCGCGGCGAGGATCGTCTCGTCGGCCAGCCCTGCCCGGCGGGCGATCCGGACGTGCTGGTCCCACTCGTACGCGGCCCGCGCACGGGCGGCGATCCGCAGGATCATCAGCTCCCGCGACGGCAGTGGCAGGGTGTTCTTGCCCAGCACGTGGTTGCCGAAGACGAGGAAGCGGCGCAGCGCGTCCTCGTGGTGCGCCAGGGTGGCCCAGATCGTGTAGATGCGGCCGTCCTGGTCGCGGTACGGCGCCAGCGACGAGAGCGTCTTCTCCTGCAGGTCGGCCTCTTCCACGGGCCGTACGCGGGCTTTCTCGGGCACGGAGTCCTCCTCGGCTCGATGACGTCAACGTATTCGTATGAGTCTTGACCGTCAAGGATCTAACAAATACCTCGTCCATGACGATCCAGAGCCTTGGGTACCTGGGCATCGGCACACCCGACCCGACAGCGTGGGCGGAGTACGCCCGGACAGTGATAGGCCTCGCGGTCGAGCCCGCCGCTCCCGGGGACTCGGTGCGCTACCGCCTGCGGATGGATCAACATCCGTTCCGTATGTGGCTGGCGGAGGCGGAGACCGGTGGCGTGACGGTCATCGGGTGGGAGGTCCGGGACGGGGCCGCGATCGACGAGATGACGGTGCGGCTGAAGGAGGCCGGCGTCGACGTCTTCGTCGGCACGGACGAGGAGTGCCACGACCGACAGGTGGCCCGGATGGTGCACTTCACCGGCCCGCTCGGCATCCGCACCGAGTTGTTCTGCGGCCGCCGCCTCGCCCCGAGCCAGTTCGTGTCACCGCTCGGCGCCGACTTCGTGACCGGCGAGCAGGGGCTCGGGCACGTCGTGATGAAGACGCCGCACGTGCAGGAGGCGGTCGACTTCTACCGCGACGTCCTGGGTTTCCGGCTCAGCGACACCGCCGACTACCCCTGGGGCACGTTCTACTTCCTCGGCTGCAACCCCAGACACCACAGCGTCGCCTTCATCCGGTCGTACAAGAACGAGGGCACCCACCACGTCCTGTGCGAGGTGACCACACCGGAGGAGGTCGGCCGCGCCCTGGACCGGACGCGTGAGCACGACGTCAAGCTCATGGCGACGCTCGGCAAGCACGCCAACGACGGGATGTTCTCCTTCTACATGACCTCGCCGGCCGGCTTCGGCATCGAGATCGGCGCCGGCGGTGTGCAGGTGGACGAGAGCACCTGGGTCAGCCGTGTCCACACCGCCGACATCTGGGGCCACCACCCGGTCGACTGACGCCCCCTCACCTCTCCCTGCCGGTCTTCGAGGGAAGCGGTCCGTTTCCATGCTCCAGAGCCATGTCCAGGACACCTGGGTCACTCCCACGGCCACCGAGGAATCGGCGGTCGATGTACGCGACGCGGTCACCGGCGACCTGGTCTGCCACGTCTCCTCCGAAGACCTCGACGTCGAGGGGGCGTTCGCCCACGCGCGACGGGTCGGCGGCCCGGCCCTGCGCGATCTGACCTTCCACCAGCGGGCCGCTCTCCTGGACGCGCTCGCCGCCGCCGTCCGCGCCCGCCGCGAGGAGCTGTACGCGCTCTCGGCCCGCGCCGGAGCCACCCTGACCGACGCCCGGTACGACGTGGACGGCGGCATCCGCGTCCTGCGCGACTACGCGGACCGGGCGCGTGCCGAGCTGCCGGACGCGCCGTACCTGGTCGAGGGCCCCGCCGAACGCCTGGCCCGGGGCGAGGACTTCCTCGGCGTCCACCTCTGCACGCCCTCCCCGGGCCTGATGCTCCAGGTGAACGCCTTCAGCTTCCCCGTCTGGGCGCCGCTGGAGAAGCTGGCCCAGGCGGTGCCGGCCGGTGTGCCCGGCGTGGTGAAGCCGGCCACGCCCACCGCGTACCTCACCGCACAGCTCGTCCGGATCGTCACCGACGCCGGTGTCCTGCCGCCCGGCACCCCGCAGATGGTCGTCGGCTCGGTGCGGCCCGCGCTCGGTCTGCTCCGGAAACAGGACGTGCTCTCCTTCACCGGCTCGCCGCCACCGCCGGGACGCTGCGCACGCACCCGAACCTCATGGCCCGCTCCGTCCGGTTCAACGCCGAGGCCGACTCCGTCAATGCCGTCGTCCTGGCCCCGGACGTACGGCCCGGCTCGCCCCTCCCACCTCGGCCGGCGCAGCGAGACCAGCTGGGACGAGGAGACCGGCGCGGGCCGCCTGGTCTTCCCGAACGGGACCGGCTCCCTCACCGCGACCGAGGGCGCCCTGCTGCTCGCGGTGGAGTCCGACGCCGGACACCTCGCCCTCCTGGAGGACGTCGTCGGACGTCACCTGGTCCGCTTCGGCACCAAGGACGAGC
The DNA here is from genome assembly GCF_040295365.1 of Streptomyces sp. NPDC002838. Taxonomy (NCBI): domain Bacteria; kingdom Bacillati; phylum Actinomycetota; class Actinomycetes; order Kitasatosporales; family Streptomycetaceae; genus Streptomyces; species Streptomyces sp. NPDC002838. The sequence continues at coordinate 49,204 of NZ_JBEOVF010000009.1, forward strand.
TGGTGGTCGAGTGGCACCGCGACACCGGCGAGCCCGGCACGACGCGGCGCAACGACTCCGCCCGACAGCACCTGGACCGGCACCGATCCGACGGCTGACGGCAGCTCGGCCTGCCCGGCCCACGTACTACGGGGCCCTCAGACCACGCAGCCCACATGCGCCAGCGCCTGCTTCAGCAGGACCCCGTGACCGCCCGGCATCTCGCTCTGCACCGCCGGCGACAGGGCCTCCTGCGGGCTGAACCAGACCAGGTCCAGGGCGTCCTGCCGGGGGCGGCAGTCGCCGGCCACCGGCACGACATAGGCGAGGGACACCGCGTGCTGGCGGGGGTCGTGGTACGGCGTGACCCCCTGGGTCGGGAAGTACTCGGCCACGGTGAAGGGCTGCAGGGAGGACGGAACCCGGGGGAGGGCGACCGGGCCGAGGTCCTTCTCCAGGTGCCGCAGGAGGGCGTCGCGGACGCGCTCGTGGTGCATCACCCGGCCCGACACCAGGGTCCGGCTGACCGTTCCGTCCGGGCCGATGCGGAGCAGCACTCCGATGCTGGTGACTTCGCCGCTGTCGTCGACGCGCACGGGCACGGCCTCGACGTACAGGATCGGCATGCGGGCGCGCGCCATTTCGAGCTCGTCGGGCGTCAGCCAACCCGGCGTGGTTTCGGTCATGTCAGACATTGCTTGATCATACTTTCAGAAGTGCCGGTGAAGCGGTTGTGCTCTCAGACCTCTCAGACCTCTCAGACCGATCAGCGCTCTCAGTGTTTGACGGCCACCCCGCCGAACTGCGGTACCGCGGCGGGAGTGCCGGGCTCGGCGCGCCACTGCGAGCACGACACCAGACCCGGTTCGAGCAAGTGAAGTCCGTCGAAGAACGCGGCGATGTCCTCCCGGCTACGGGCGGTGATCGGCGGCGTGGCATTCTCGTTCCAGAACTTCATGGCCGGGATCTGGCCCTCGCCGCCGAGGTCGGCGTCGAAGGTGGGGTGCGTCAGGACCAGATAGCTGCCCGGGGGCACCGTGGCCATCACGCGGCGCGCGATGTCCCGGGCCGCTTCGGTGTCGAGCACGAAGTTGAGGATGCCCAGCATCATCACCGCGACCGGCTTGCTGAAGTCCAGGGTCCCTGAGGCGCGTTCGAGGATGGCGTCCGGGTCGTGCACATCGGCGTCGATGTAGTCGGTGACGCCCTCGGAGGTGCTGGTCAGCAGGGTCCGGGCGTGGACCAGCACGATCGGGTCGTTGTCGACGTAGACGATGCGCGAGTCGGGGGCGATCCGCTGGGCGATCTCGTGGGTGTTCTCCACCGTCGGCAGTCCGGTGCCGATGTCGAGGAACTGCCGTATCCCCTGCTCCTCGGCGAGGAACCGCACCGACCGGCCCAGGAACCAGCGGTCAGCGCGGGCGATCTCCCGGATGATCGGGAACATTCCGGCCACGTGCTCGCCGACCTGCTGGTCGACCTCGTAGTTGTCCTTGCCGCCGATCCAGTAGTTCCAGACGCGGGCGTTGTGCGCCACACCGGTGTTCAGCCTTGCCGACCCGCCTGACCGGGTGTGGCTTTCGCTCACGTCTTCGCTCCTTGCTCGCGCCTGCGGCCGTCGCCGCCATTGTGCCGTCCGATGATCAGCTTGTCCCGGAAACGGCCCGAGCGGAAGAGGGCGGCCTGTTGGCGGGGAGCTCAGTCGAACTCGCCGGGGTTCGCCGCGGGCGTGCGGCCGGCCAGCACGTCCGTCAGCCGCTGGGTGCCCCGCGTCACCGCCCGCTCGAAGGAGTCGTCCTCGTCCCCGTCGAGTCCGCCGGCGGTGACGGTGAGAGCGTCGCTGCCGACGCGTACGGCGGCGACGTCGAGGGTGAGCGTGGCGGGCGTGCCGGCCGCCGTGCCCTGGACCGTCACGTGCAGGCCCTGCCGGGCGTCGCCCGTCTGCGGGACCGAGGTCTCGGTCACCTGCACGGTCCGCTGCTCGCCCGCGGCATTGGTCGCGGTGAACTGGTCGCACTTCGCCGGCAGGGACTCCAGCCAGGCCAGGCGGGAGTCCAGTGCGGCCCGGTCATAGGCGGCGACCTGGTGGAGCAGGCGGGAGTCCTCCTGCTGGAAGCCCCTGAGCGCGGACGCCCCGGACGGCTTGCCCAGCAGGTCGTCGTCGAAGAGGGCGTCGAGGAGCTTCTGGCAGTCGGCGGCGTCGGCCTTGGCGGTCAGGAAGTCCGCGACGTCGACCCTCCCGATGAGCAGAGTGTCGCGCCAGGCGGCCGCGTCCCGGACCTGTGTCCAGTCGTCCTCGAGGTCGGCCTCGGTGACCAACGCGGCCCGCGCGCCCGCCACGGTGAGGCGGCCGGTCGCGGTGGGGGTCGGTGTCTGCCGCGCGGCCAGGGGCGAGGCGGCCGGGGACTTCTCGGCGGTGGGCGACGCGGCGACGTCCGAGGCTGCCGAACCGCCACCGCCGCCGTCGTCCGAGCAGGCCGTCGTGGTCAACAGCGCGCCCGCCGCGAGGGCCGAGGCGAACAACCGGACGGGGAGGGACGGACGACAGGTCATGGCGGAAGCCTCCTGAGAGCATCGCGGTACGTGCCCTCAGCGCACCATCGGCCCCCGCGGCGCACCAGCGCACCGGACTGTTCGGGTGAGCCGCTGACCAATTCCCGGGCCCTCCCGGCCCTTCACGCCCCTGGCTGCGCCTGCCCCTGCTGCCAGACCCAGGCCGCGATCTCGACTCGGTTCCGCGCGGCCAGCTTGAGCTGGACGCTGGACAGGTGCGTCTTGACCGTGGAGAGGGAGACGTACAACTCTGCGGCGATCTCGGCATTCGTGCGGCCCAGAGCGACCAGCCGGACCACCTCGAGCTCGCGCTCGGTGAGGGGCTCGGTCGGCGGCGCGGGGCGGCGTGGGGCGGCCTGCCGCGGGGACTCGGTGACGTGCTTGAGCAGGCGGACGGTGACCGAGGGGGACACCAGCGAGTCGCCGGCCGCGGCAGCGCGGACCGCCTCCGCCAGGAGGGTCGGCCCGGAGTCCTTGAGCAGGAACCCGCACGCCCCGCCGCGCAGGGCCCCGTACACGTACTCGTCGAGGTCGAACGTGGTGACCACGACCACCCGCATCGGGTCGGGCACGTCCGGGCCCGCCAGCAGCCGTGTCGCCTCCAGCCCGTCCAGCCTCGGCATCCGGATGTCCAGCAGGCACACGTCGGGCCGCACCTCGCGGGCGAGCGCCACGGCCGTCTCGCCGTCGGCGGCCTCGGCGACCACGGTGATGTCGGGCTGTGCGTCCAGGAAGAACCGGAAACCGGTGCGGACCATGTCCTGGTCGTCGGCGATGAGGACACGGATGGGCGCGCCGGGCGGGGTGGGGCTCGTCATGGCTCGATCATGCCTCAGGGCGTGTACGGGACGACGGCCCGCCGGCTATTGCGGCGGGCCGTCGCGGCGGTGGTCGGTTGGCGGTGGTCAGTGGCGGTGGTCGGTCGGCCGTGGTCTGTGGACAGTCGTCGGTTGGCGGTGGTCGGTGACGCTGGGTCCGTCGGCGGTGGTCGGTTGGCGGTGGTCGGTGACGCTGGGTCCGTTGGCGGTGGTCTGTCGACGGAGGTCTGTCGGCAGTCGTCGGTCGACAGTGGCCAGCCGACAGTGGCCAGTCGGCGTGGTCAGTCGGCGGTCTGGGCCGGATCGGCCGTCACCTTCCGCAGCAGCGGCCTGCTGGCGCCGATCGCGGCGAACATCGCCAGTGCGCCGAGGACCACACAGGCGGCCAGTTGCAGGGCGCCGGTGGTGTCGATCCCGACGTCGGCCGCCTGGTTGAGCTTGTAGGAGCCGTAGACGCCCATCCCGGTGGTGCCGCCGGCCAGGACGACCAGCGGGAGGACCGTCTCACGGAGCCTGGCCCGGTCCAGTGCCTTCAACGGGGTGCCGGCCAGCCGCAGCAGACCGTAGACGCGCCGCCGGTCGAGGACGTTGGCCTGCCGTGCCTGCGCTGCGTCCGCGGTGACCACCGCGACCTGGCCCTGGTACCGCGAGCCCTCCATGCCCAGCTGGCTGACGGAGAAGAACCCGGCCACGAACCCGGCGAGCACCAGACCGCTGACCGTGCGCTAGGCGCCGCGCGGGTCGTCGCTGAGGCGGCGCGCGGCCAGCAGGGTCGCCGGGCGGCGGGCGTAGCGGCCCACGATCCGGCCCAGCCGGTCCACGACCCACGGGCCGAACAGCCAGAACGCGCCGTAGAACAGCACCAGCAGGGCGAGTGCCTGGCGAGGCGTCAGATCACCGCTGCCCGCGGACTGAAAGACGTACAGCAGAGCAGCCGCGAAGGCGACGAACCGGATCCAGCGGGTGCGGCGCGCGTTTGCCTGCTGGGCGACGCCCAGGGGTGACGTCGCCACCTGGCGCAGCATCGACACCGCGCTGACGGTGATGAGCGCGGTCACCGCCGCCGCCACGGCCGCGAACCACGGCAGGCCCACCCACAGCTGGCCGGTGTACCAGGTGCCGATGCCGTACGGGATCCGGGCCAGGGCGGGCAGCTCCACGTAGGCGAGCGCACCCGAACCGGTCCTCTTCTAGCGCTCGAATTTCCAGGTGATGGAGTCGGCCGTGGCCTTGACCACGGCGACGGGGATCTCGACGGGCTCGCCGTCGCTCTTCTTGCCGGAGCAGGTGAGTGTGGCTCCGACGAGGAACTTGCACTGCATCACGTACTCCTGAGGGTGCTGCGGGTCGGAGGGGAGGAAGTGGCTCCACCCTCGCCCGCGGGCACGGGCGCGCGCCTCGGCTGAACGGTCAGGCTTCAGGCGATGGCGCCTCGACCGTTCGGCCGATCCCGCCGCCGTCGGCGCCGCATACCGTGAGCGGCATGAAGTCCGTTTCCCTCCGGGGCCTGGCCCGCGGCTTCGGCATCGGAGCCCTCGCCGGGGCGGCGCTCGTCGACCTGGCCTACGCGGCCGGCAACGACGAACCCGGTATCTGGCCGGTGGCCGCCGTGCTGCTGATCGGCGCCGTCGCGGTCCTGTGGCCGGCCGGCCACCGTCCCTCCTGGCTCACGCCGCAGGTGCGTACCGTCGTACCGGCCGTGGCCTCCGGCCTCTACACCGTGGCCTCGGTGCCGTACCCGGAGGCCCTGTTCGGCCCGGGCGAGCTGGTGATCCTGCTGTGCCTGCTGTTCGTCGCCGTACGGCATTGTTCGCGCCGCTGGGTCGTGATGTGCGCCGCGCTGGACGGCGCCGCCGTCCTGGCCCTGCCGGTGCGGGCCCTGCGCGGCATGCCGGACACCATGATGGGCTTCATGCTGATCGGGCTGGTCCTGATCGGTCTCACCGTCGGGTTCGCCGCATATCTGCGCTCCATGGACTACCGCAGGACCGTCGCCGTCAGCGAGACCCGCCGGTCCGAACGCCTGGCCATCGCCGCCGACCTGCACGACTTCGTCGCCCACCACGTGACCGGGATCCTGGTGCAGACCCAGGTGGCCCGCATGATGGCGACGTCCCGGCCCGAGGACCTCGACTCCGTGCTGGCGGGCATCGAACACGCGGCGACGGAGGCGCTGGCGTCGATGCGCCGCACGGTCGGCGTGCTGCGCGACACCGGCACCGAACAGGCCGACCGCAGGCCGGTCGGTGACCTCGCGGGCATCGCCGGCCTGACCGACGGCTTCGCGAGCCCGATCCAGAAGGTTTCCCTGCTCCGCGACGCCACCGTGCCGGACGACCTCCCGCACGAGGTGCAGGCGGCGGCCTTCCGGGTCGTCCAGGAGGCGCTGACGAACGTACGGCGGCACGCGGGCGACGCCACACAGGTCACCGTCCGGCTGTGGTACGAGGCGGGCCGCCTGGAGGTGTCGGTGGCGGACGACGGCCGGGGCGGCAGCCAGCTGCCGGACGCAGCCCACGGCGGCGGCTTCGGCCTCGTCGGCCTGAAGGAGCGGGTGACCGCCCTGGGCGGCGACCTGCACGCGGGCCCGCTCATCGGCCACGGGTGGGAGGTCCGGGCGGTCTTCCCGGCCTGAGCGCCTCGCGCGCGGGCGAGCAGGCCGCCGCGCAGGCCGTCGGCGCGCAGCACCGGGGCCAGGCCGGACCCTTCCGCCCCGGACGCGACTGTTCAACGCGGGCCGGAACGTGCCGGCCGTCGCTGAGCACGCCGTACGCCATCACGACCGGCGCTCGGCGTCTCCGCCGGGGCGCCGTCGGGCGCGCGGAGGCCGCTCCGCCTCCGGCGATGGCGGCGGGCCCGGTCCCCGGGCCGGTGCGCGACCCACGCTCGATGGGTCGGACGCGACCTAGGCCCGAGGAGCTGGGCGCCGCCCACTACCGATGGGCCGGGGCGCCACCCAGGCCCAAGGCGCCGGGTGCGATCCGCTACCGATGGGCCGGGGCGCCGCCCACGCCCGAGGAGCCGGGCGCCACCGACGTCCGAGGTGCCGGGCGCCGCCCACTACCGATGGGCCGGGGCGCCGCCCACGCCCGAGGCGCCGGGCGCCACCCACGCCTGATGAGCCGGGGCGCCGGCGCCCGGCGATGCGCCGGGCTCACCGCCGCCGCGTTGCTCGCGGGCGCGGCGGCGGGCGTCGCACGACGGCCCGCGCCCAGGGACGGTGGGTGCGGGCGACACGGCGGGAGCTATGAGTCGTGCGCGCCCCGGGACGCAGCACGCGTTCGCCGCCCTCGCCGCCGGCCCGGAGCGCCGGATCGGCCGCATGCCGGGCACCGACGTCGACTTCCTGCTCGTCACCTACGGGCGGTCAGGCCAAGGAACGCCCCTACCCGGGGCCGAGCGGAGTCATCGCTTGATGCCGACCGCGCCGTACAGCGACACAGGGCCGCCCTCCTCCGCGTCCTCGCCCGCCGAGGGGTGCCAGTCCGTCAGGGACACGATCCCCGGCTCCATCAGATCAAGTCCCTTGAAGAAGCGGCCTATTTCGGCGTGCGAGCGTGCGACGAGCGTCACCCCGCTCGCCGTGTACGCCGCGATGCCCTTGCGCACGTTCTCCGGGTCGAAGTCCGCCGTCATCGCGGACAGGACCAGGCAACTGCCCGGCGTCAGCGCGTCGACCAGCGTGTCCACCAGCTCGTGGGCGCCGTCCTCGTCGGCGACGAAGTGCAGGAGCGCGATCAGTGACAGGGCGACGGGCCGGTCGAAGTCGAGGACGGACGCGGCCCCTTCGAGAATCCGCTCGGGCTCGCGCGCGTCGGCCTGGACGTACCGCGTGGCGCCCTCGGGGGTGCCGTGCAGCAGGGCCTTCGCGTGAGCGAGGACGATCGGGTCGTTGTCGACGTACACGACACGCGCGTCCGGTGCCACGGACTGGGCGATCTGGTGGAGGTTGGGCTCGGTGGGGATGCCGGAGCCGATGTCGAGGAACTGGCGGATCCCCGTCTCCCGCAGAACGACACGTGTGGCGCGTTCCATGAACCGGCGGTTGGCGCGCGCGTGCCGCGGAGCGTCGGCCTGCATCGAGGTGATCCGGCGGCCGAGTTCCTCGTCGACGGGGTAGTTGTCCTTACCGCCGAGGAACCAGTCGTAGACCCGGGCCGGATGCGGCCTGCTCGTGTCGATGCGACGGCCTGCCGACTCGGTCTCGGTCACGCGGTGCTCCTCTGTTCGCCGGTGCGTGCCAGCAGTCTGGCACGATCATCCGGCGCGGCGGAGACAGTCTTCGGCCACCTCCTTGTCCAGCGCGGCCCGCACCAACGCCGCGGCGAGCACGGCCGGTTCGGTGTCCCCGGCGAGTTCGACCAGCCGGTCCTGGTCCTTGGGCAGGCCCAGGCGTTCCGCACCCTTCAGCGCCTTGTCGTCCAGGTACGGCGCCACTTCCGGCCACACCCGCTGGACCTCGCGCAGAAAGATGTCGGCGCCGGCCGGGCCCAGCCCGGGCATCTCCTTAATCATCCGGCGCAGTTCGGAGACCTTGCCGTCCGCCTCCCTGCGCATCCGCCGCAGGTCCCCGCCCCACCGCTCGGTCAACAGCTCGGCCTCGTCGCCGAGTTGGCTGGCCGTACGCTCGTCGTAGCGCCGGTAGCCGCCGCGGCCGAGAGCGTCCACGCGCTCCTGCCAGCTCGCGTCGGCCATACGGCGCGGATCGCTCATCCCGGCCTCGTACAGCTCGCGGGCGGTGTCGACGGCGATCGAGCCACGGATGCGGGCGCTGAGCAGGTGCGCCAGGACCAGCAGTCGGTACAGGGGCTGCGGGGTGTCCTTCAGCTTGATGCCCGCCTCCTCGGCGAAGGTCTGCCCGTGGGCGCCGACGAGCTCCCGCACCACTCTCTCTCTGCTGCTCATGGCTTCAGCGGGTCGTGGCCGAGCGTCATCAGCCGGTGCCGACGGCGCGTCTCCTCGGCCTCGGGCTCGTTCTCCACGTCCGTCTGCGCGGTGACGGTGTCGACGACCTCCTGCATCGTGCGGATGTCGTCCTCGGTGAGATCCGTGCGCCGCTTCTGCAGAATCGCCAGGACGTGCTGCCCCGTGGGCGTGCCCGCCTGGTCCGGCAGCGGCTCCACGGTCTCGTCGGCGTCGCTCACCCGCAGCCAGGCGGCCAGCTCCTGCGAGGTCATGTTCACCACGCGGTGGAAGTCCTCCCACAGCGCGTCGAGTTCGAGGGCGTCGGTCATCGCGTGCCCCTTCCGTACGTATGTGCTCGGACCGGGCGCCGGTCAGCCCTCCTTGGGCCAGTTCTCCGCGTCGAACATCCAGCGCTGCTTCTCCAGCTCCGCGGTGACGGTGATCAGCAGGTCCTGGGTGACCCGATCGGCCTCGTCGGTCGCCTCGATGCGCTCGCGCAGTCGCCCGATGGCCGCCTCCAGGGCCTCGACCATCACCTCGACGACGTCGTTGTCCCGCACCCAGCCGTCCTTCGGGCCCGGCAGCGTGAACGCCGACGCGATCGTCTCGGGCCGCCCGTCGGGCGGCATGCCGAGCGCCGCCGCGCGCTCCGCGACCGTGTCGGAGAACTCGCGTGCGGCCGAGACCAGTTCGTCGAGTTGCAGGTGGATCGACCTGAAGCGCGGCCCCACGAGGTTCCAGTGCGCCTGCTTCCCGGTGAGGGAGAGCCCGAGAAGATCCACCAGAGTGCTCTGCAGCGCATCCCCGACGACCTGACGGGCCGAGTCGGGAATCGTGCTCTTCACAACAGTCATACCGTGCTTCTCCTTCTGGCGTCGTCTCTGGCGGTACGGAGCAGTGCGTCGCGTTCCTCCTCACAGGTCCCGCCCCACACACCCGACGTCGGCCCGCCGTCCAGCGCGAAGTCCAGGCACGGGCTGATCACCGGGCAGCGAGCACAGATGCGCTTGGCCGCCGCGATGTCCCGCAGCGCCGGTCCTTCGGTGCCCACGGGGAAGAACAACTCGGGGTCCTCACCCACGCAGGCCGCTCGCCGCAACCACTCCATGCGGGCGCGGGTGCCCAGGGCGAACCGGTGCAAACACAGCGCCCGTGAAGCCCTCCCGGGCCCTCTCAGCCTGCGAGAACGCCGTCCAGGAAGTGCGTCACGTCCGCGAAGACCTCCGCCTTGTTCGTCTCGTTGAACACCTCGTGCCGGGCACCCGCATGGATCCGCTCGGTCAGCATCCCGCCGCTGATCTCCTCGATGCCGACACGGCTCCCGGCGAGCGGCACCAGCCGGTCGTCGTCGCCGTGCAGCCACAGCAGCGGAAGCCGGCCGAGGTCGCCGCCCTTGGACACGGTCTCCAGGGTCCGCGCGAACGCCTGAACCGTCGGCCGCTTCATCGGCCCGTGCCACACCAGCGGATCCGTCGCGTAAGCCGCCCCGACCGCCGGGTCGCGGGAGAGCGAGGCCGGGCTGATCGGGGTGTCGGGGATCTCGTCGAGCGCGAGCAGCCGCCCCGGCAGCTCCCAGGCGCCGATCACCGGCCCCGACAGCACCAGCGCGGCGAGACCGTCGCCGTACCGCTGGGCATAGCGGGCCGCGATCAGACCGCCCATGGAGTGCCCGACCATCACGACCGGCACGCCCGGATACGCGGCCCGGGCCCGCTCGGCCACGGCGCGCACATCGGTGACCACGTCCTCGAAGTCCTCGATCAGCACACGCTCGCCCGTCGACTTCCCGTGCCCCATGTGGTCGGGCCCGAACACCGCCGCCCCGTGCGCCACCAGGACGCCGGCCAGTTCCTCGTAGCGGCCGACGTGTTCGCCGTACCCGTGGACGACGAGCGCGACGTACCGGGGCCGCTCGCCCGGCCATTCGCGCACGGTGATCGGGCCCCGTGTTCCAGGCAGGACGTACTCACGGGAGTCGGCCATGTCTCCTCCGGCGATGTCGGTGCGGCTTCCGAGGGATCTTCCCAGGCGGTCGCCGACGGGTCCATACGCCCAGGGGCCACCTGTCGAGACGCTCCTTACGGGCACCGGTTCGCTGCACATAGCATCAGTCTCCGCATGAACACGATGACCCTCTGGCACATCACCGGCTGGGAGTTCGCCGCCCTCGCCTTCGCCGCCCTGCTCGTCGGTTTCTCCAAGACCGCCGTGAGCGGGGCCAACACGGTCAGCCTGGCGATCTTCGCCGCCGTGCTGCCCGCCCGCGCCTCCACCGGTGTCCTGCTGCCGGTCCTGATCGCCGGGGATGTCCTCGCCGTGCTCACCTACCGGCGGCACGCGCACTGGCCGACGCTGTGGCGGCTGTTCCCGGCGGTCGCGGTGGGCGTGGTCGTCGGCACGCTGTTCCTGGTGTGGGCGGACGACGAGATCGTACGGACGTCGATCGGGGCGATCCTGCTGCTGATGGCGGCGGTCACGGTGTGGCGCCGCCGTGCGGCCGACGCGGAGGACGAGCCGGACGCGGTCGTCACCCGCGCGGGCCGCCTCAAGGCCCGTTCGTACGGTGTCCTCGGCGGCTTCACCACCATGGTCGCCAACGCGGGCGGCCCGGTGATGTCGATGTATCTCCTCTCGGCCGGCTTCCGCAAGCTCGGTTTCCTCGGCACCTCCGCCTTCTTCTTCCTGATCGTCAACGTGTCCAAAGTGCCCTTCAGCGCGGGTCTCGGCCTGATCGACGGCCGCTCGCTGCTCCTCGACGCGGCGCTCGTGGCGTTCGTCGTGCCGGGCGCGTTTCTCGGCAAATGGGCTGTGAACAGGATCAACCAGCGGCTGTTCGAACAGCTGGTGATCGCGGCTACGGTGCTGGGCGGCCTGCAACTGCTCCTGCGCTAGTTCCCGCGACTGCTACCGCGCTAGGTGGATCGACCCAGCAGCGCGGGCAGGTCCGCGAAGGAGTCGATCACGTGATCGGGCGTGCCCCGGGCGGCCCGATGCGTCTCCGGCAGGTACTTGCCGGTCTTCACCAGCACCCCCGTGATCCCGGCGTCCTGCGCCGCCAGGACGTCGGACTCGATGTCGTCCCCGACCATCACGGCCTCGTCGGGGCCGGCCCCGAGGTGCGCCAGCGCCGCCCCGAAGAACGCGGGCGACGGCTTCCCCGTGACCTCGGCCTCCGTACGCGCGGCCTGCTCCAGGCCGATCAGGAACGCGCCCGAGTCGAGCCGCAGTCCGTCCTCGGTCCGCCAGTACAGATTGCGGTGCATCGCCACCAGCCGGGCACCGCGCTGGAGGTGGCGGAAGGCCCCGTCGAGCGCCGCGTAGCCGAACTCCGGCCCGGCCCCGCCGACGACCACGACATCCGCCTCGCCGTCAGTGTCGGCCGGGTCGAGGAGGGTGACGTCCCCGAGGTCCTCCCGGATGTCACCGCTGTTGAGCAACACACAGCGTGCGCCGGGCCAGTGCTCGGCGAGATGGGCGGCGGTGACGGCGGGCGCGGTCAGGATGTCCTCCGCGGCCACGGGGAACCCGGCGTCCTCCAGCGTCGCGGCGATCGACGCCCGCGTGCGGGACGTCGTGTTGGTGACGAGGGCAACCGCGAGACCGGCCTCCCGGATGTCCCGCAACGCCTCGACCGCCCCCGGCAACGGCCGCCACGAGACGGTGAGCACCCCGTCGATGTCGATGAGCACGGCACGCACGGATTCCATGCCCGGACGATAGCCGCCGCTTGCCCCGGAAGGCGGCCTGGACCCGGCGTTCCGTCCCCCGTCCGGGCCTCGTAGGCTCGGCGCCATGCCTTCGCACGTCCTCATCCTCGGCGGCACCGCCGAGGCCCGCGAACTGGCCGCCGTACTCGCGGCTCGCCGCGGTCTCCGTGTCACCACCTCGCTCGCCGGGCGTGTGGCCCGGCCGGGCGTGATCACGGGGGACGTGCGGATCGGCGGTTTCGGCGGCGCGGAGGGGCTGGCCGACTGGCTGCGCGAACAGCGCGTGGACGCCCTCGTCGACGCCACGCATCCCTTCGCCGAGGTGATCACCGCGAACGCCGCGCGGGCCGCTGCCGCGACCAGGCTGCCGCTGGTCGTGCTGCGCCGCCCGGGCTGGCGGCCCGGCCCCGAGGACCGCTGGCACATGGTCACGTCGCTGAGCACGGCCGCGGACCTGCTGCCGCGGCTCGGCCGACGGGTGTTCCTGACCACGGGACGCATGGGCCTTGCGGCCTTCGCGCATCTGACGGACCTGCACTTCGTCGTACGATCGGTGGAGTTGCCCACGCCCCCGATGCCGCCGCACACCGAAGTACTCCTCGCCCGCGGACCGTTCACGCTCGCCGACGAGTCGACGCTGCTCTACGACCACTGCATCGACGTCCTGGTGACCAAGGACAGCGGGGGAGAGGCGACGGCGGCGAAACTGACGGCCGCGCGTGAACTCGCGCTGCCCGTCGTGGTCGTACGACGGCCGCCGCTCCCGGAAGGCGTGACCGCGGTCCCCGACGTCGCATCGGTTCTGGCGAGGCTCGGTCTCAACTCTCCCTAGGACGCCCGCCCGCGCAGCGAGGCCTACTGATCCTTCGGATGACGGCGCAGCAGATACGTGTCCATGATCCAGCCCTTGCGCTCCCGGGCCTCGGCGCGCAGCCGCTCGATGCGAGGGGCTGCCTCGGCGATCGGACCGGCGGCGAGGATCTCGTCCGGGGTGCCGATATAGGCGCCCCAGTAGATGTCGATGTCCTCGTCGGCGTACCGCCGGAAGGTCTGGTGGGCGTCGAGCATCACGACCACGTCGTCCACGCCCTCGGGGAAGCCCTCGGCGAGGCGCCGGCCGGTGGTGATCTGCACGGGCCGCGCCACTCGGTTGAGTCCGGTGCGATGACGGGCGACGAGCGCCGAGACACTGCTGATGCCCGGCACGACGGTGTACGCGAAGTCCACCGCGCCCCGGTCGAGGAGCTCCTCCAGGATCCCGAGCGTGCTGTCGTACAGCGCGGGATCCCCCCACACCAGGAACGCGCCGCTCTCGTCCTCCCCCAGCTCCTCGGCGATCAGCCGCTCGTAGATGTCCGCGCGGGCGCTGCGCCAGTCGCCGACGGCCGGCGAGTACGCGGCGCCGCCGGCGGCCCGGTCGCGCTCCGGGTCGCGCGCCTCGACCACGCGGTACGTCCCCTGCGGCACATGCGCGTCGAGCATGTCCCGGCGCAGCCGCACGAGGTCCGCCTTCACCTCGCCCTTGTCCAGGACGAAGAACACGTCCGTGCTCCGCAGGGCCTTGACCGCCTGAAGGGTCAGCTGGTCGGGGTCGCCCGCGCCGATACCGATGACATGAATCTTCCGCACGCCCCGAGTCTGCCGTACGGCACTGACAGCGAGGACACCGCGGTGGCGCCGACCGGCGTGACGCGCCGCTTCCCGCGACGAGGCCGTGCACGACGCAGGCGTCCGCGTGCGCGCTCGCCGCTGCCCACGCGACCCACTCGGCCGGGCGCCGGGAGCCGCATGTGGCGGGGATGCTCCGCGAGGGCAAGCGGTCCGCTCCCGAACGGGCCAGGTCGCCGGTCGGCGCGGGCAGGTGATCCGCGCCGGATGCGGCCGAGAGGCGCGTCGCCCCCTAAGAGGCTCCCCGCAGCCGCGGCGCCCGCGCCCCCGCGTCCACGGACTCGCCCTCCTCCTCCACAACCCCCGCCAGCTCCCGCGCCCACACGACCAGCCCCGCGAGATCCATCCCGTACGGCCGCTGCCGCTCGCCTGCCGCCCACTCCTCGACGGCCCCGGCCCCGCGCCGCAGCAACCGCGCCCCTCCCATGACGTTCCCCCGGGCCGCGTGCGTGAGCCCCACCGCCAGCTGGGCCAGCCCCCGCCACAGGGCCTGCTCCTCCTCGGGGCCCGACTTCCAGGCGTCCTCGAACACCTCGTGCGCGTGGAACGGCTTCCCCGCGTCCAGCAGCTCCTGCGCCTCGGCGACGGTCTGCGCAGGGGTGCGCACCACGCCCTCCGGCTGCCGGGCCACCCCGTCCGCGCCGTACGGCAGCGGCCGCCCCAGCCCGTCCCGGGGCCGGGCGTTGCGCGCCCGCCCCTCGTCGTCCCGGTCCCGCGCGTCGACCCGCCGTGCTGAGGATTCACTGCCCATACGCCGATTGTCCCGCGCCCCTCGCCACCGGCCCACGTCCGCCCCCACCGGCTTCGGCCGGGCCCCCGACGTGGGGTAAAGTGCTCTTCGCGCGATCCTGCGGTTCACCGTGGGAAGCGCACCGGGACGTGGCGCAGCTTGGTAGCGCACTTGACTGGGGGTCAAGGGGTCGCAGGTTCAAATCCTGTCGTCCCGACGGTGCGAAGGGTCTTCGCGGGCGAGAGCCTGTGGGGCCCTTTTCGCGTGAGTCGGATTCCGGCATTCGGGGTTGGGCATGCCGTTCGCCGGCCCCTTTGCTCGGAGCCGGCCTCAACTCCGGCCGAACTCCAGCTCTGCCCACCGGCTGGTCCCGCCGGAGTGCACTCGTACGCCGCACCGGGCCGCCAGCGTGGTGACGATGCCGAGGCCCCGGCCGTGCTCGTCCGGGTCGTGAGTGGAAGTCGACAGCCCTGCCGGGGTCACAGGCCCCATGTCGGTCACTTCGACGCGTACGGCTCTGCACCGCTCCACCTGTCTGCGCGAGAGCCTCAGCGTCGCCGGGGGCAGGGCGTGGACGATCGCATTGGTGAGCAGCTCCGAGACCACCAGCAGCACGTCTTCGGCGAAGTCCGCGGCCAGGTTCCAGTCGGTGAGCAGCGTACGTATGCGTCGGCGTACGGCCGAGACGGCTCCTGGAGCGTGCGGCAGCGGAAAGACGTGCTCGACTTCCCCGAAAGGCGCGGCGTCGAGCTGCGCTGGAGTCATGCGTCCTCCTCAGGGAAGTGCTGTCGGCCATGGAGCGGGCGTGACACCCCACGCTAGGGAGGGGGATGCGACCGGTCAACGAACACCGGTCGGCATTACCGAACAGCAGTCCCAAATCGGGAGAACTCGGACTACCATCGCCTCATGGCCGGCCCAGTCCAGTCCATAGAGCGGGCAGCGGCGATCTTGCGCCTGCTCGCCGGCGGATCCCGTCGGCTGGGGCTGGGGGAGGTGGCGTCGTCGCTGGGGCTGGCCAAGGGCACCGCGCATGGAATTCTGCGCACCCTGCAACACGTGGACTTCGTGGAGCAGGACCCGGCGACCGGAAAATACCAGCTCGGGGCGGCTCTGTTGCACCTCGGCACCAGTTACCTCGACGTCAATGAACTGCGTTCGCGGTCCATCAACTGGGCCGATGCCCTGGCCGCCCGCAGCGGGGAGGCCGTCCGACTGGGCACGCCCCTGGAGGGCAAGGTGCTCGTCATCCACCACGTCTTCCGGCCGGACGACACCCTCCAGAGCCTGGACGTCGGCGCGCTGCTGCCCTTGCACGCCTCCTCGCTCGGCAAGGTCCTTCTGGCCTTCGGAGCCACGCCCATCGCCACCTTGACGGAGGCCGAGCCGGAGGCGTACACCCGGCACACCCTGGTCCACCCGGAGGAGCTCAACCGGGCGCTCGGCGAGATACGGGAGCTCGGCTGGGGCGCTGAGGTGCAGGAAATGAGCATGGGCGAAGCCGGAATCGCCGCGCCGATCCGAGGACAGGGCGGTCTCGTGGTGGGCGCGATCGGAGTGTCCGGCGCCGTCGAGCGGATCTGCGACACCAAAGGCCGGCCCCAGCCGGCCCTGATCACCGTGCTGCGGGAGGCGGCACGAGCGATCTCCAGAGACCTGGGCGCGGCCCGCTGGTAGGTCCCCAGCACCTCCGCGACGCATCGGAAGGCAGGGCCGATCATGGTTGAACGGTATGTGATGTCCATCGACCAGGGCACCACCTCCACCCGCTGCATCCTGTTCGACCACGGCGGGCGGCTGGTGTCGGTCGCCCAGCGGGAGCACCAGCAGTACTTTCCCCGGCCCGGCTGGGTCGAGCACGACGCCGTCGAGATCTGGCGCAATCTCCAGCGCGTCGTACCCGAGGCACTGTCGAACGCCCGTATAGACGCGGGACAGATCTCGGCCATGGGGATCGCCAACCAGCGCGAGACGACGGTGCTCTGGGACCGGCGGACAGGAGCCCCGCTGGGCAGGGCGATCGTCTGGCAGGACACCCGCACCGCCCCGCTCGTGGAGGACCTGAGGAAACAGCCCGGAGACGAGTTCTTCCTCGAACACTGCGGCCTCCCCCCTTCGACCTACTTCTCCGCGCCCCGCATCCGCTGGCTGTTCGACCACGTCGACGGGCTGGAGCAGCGTGCCCGGGACGGCGAGGTGCTGTTCGGCACGATGGAGAGCTGGCTGATCTGGAATCTCACCGGTGGCACGGACGGCGGCCTGCACATCACCGACGCCACCAACGCCAGCCGCACCATGCTCCTCGACATCCGGAAGCTGACCTGGGACGAAGCGCTGATGGACTTCTTCGGGGTCCCGCGCCCGATGCTGCCGGAGATCCGGTCCTCGGCCGAGAGTTACGGCGAGGCCCGCTCGGTGCTCCCGGGCGTGCGCATCACGGCCGCCCTCGGTGACCAGCAGGCGGCTCTGTTCGGACAGACCTGCTTCTCGCCCGGCGAGGCGAAGTGCACCTACGGGACCGGTAGCTTCCTGATGATGAACACCGGCACCGACGTCGTGCGGTCCAGGCACGGGCTTCTCACCACCGTCGCGTACAAGATCACGGGCCGGCCCACGGTCTACGCTCTGGAAGGCCCCATCGCCGTCACGGGCTCGCTGGTCCAGTGGTTCCGCGACCGTCTGGGCCTGATCAACAGCGCACCCGAGATCGAGACGCTGGCGCGCACCGTCGAGGACAACGGTGGCTGCTACATCGTCCCCGCGTTTTCCGGTCTGTTCGCACCCCACTGGCGCAGCGACGCCCGAGGCGTCATCGTCGGCCTCACGTCGTACATCACGAAGGGCCATCTGGCCCGAGCGGTCCTGGAGGCCACCGGCTGGCAGACGCGAGAGGTCGTCGACGCCATGAACGCCGACTCCGCGCTCGCCCTGAAGCAACTCAAGGTGGACGGAGGCATGACATCCGACAACCTGCTCATGCAGTTCCTGGCCGACGTGCTCGACGTTCCCGTGGTACGGCCCCTGGTCGCCGAGACGGTGTCGCTGGGCGCGGCCTACGCCGCCGGCCTGGCGTCCGGCTACTGGCCGGATCTGGAGGTCCTGCGCCGCAACTGGCACCGGGCCGCCCAGTGGCTGCCGGACATGGACCCCGGACGGCGAGAGTGGGAGTACGCATGCTGGAAGCGAGCCGTCGAGCGGTCCCTGGGGTGGATCCAGCCGCCGAAGCGCGCGTGACGTGTCGGCCCACGGGCTGGTGAGCAGGGCGAGTACCCGGCGGTCGAGACATTCGGCGACGGTGCCAGTCCCAGCTTGCGGGTGAGCCCTCGCGGTGACGAGGGCTCACCCGATGACAAGGGTGGAGCAGCACGCCACCTTGTTGGAAGGCGCAGGTCAGTGGCCGTTTCGGAGAGATCCTAGGCGGCCTTTCGGTTGGAAGCCGCACAGACCCCGTCAGCCCGCCGCCGGCACGCCTGCCCGCAGGTGGGCGCCCTGCCGGAGCAGTTCCTCCTGGACGAGGCCGTGCGGTATCTCGCGCGGAGCGCGTCCCAGGCGTACGGCCAGGGCCGCGCACGCGCCCGCCGCCTGGCCGGTCGCCATCGCGATGGGCATGACCCGGTAGGAGGAGTGCGCCACGTGCGTACCCGAGATGCAGCGGCCGGCCACCAGCAGCCGGTCGGTCCCGCGCGGCAGCAGACAGCGGAGCGGGATGTCGTAGAAGCGGCCCGCGGGCACCCGCTTGAGGACGGTGCCGGTGCCGCGCGGGTTGTGGATGTCGACCGGGTAGGCGCCGTGCGCGACCACGTCCGGGAAGGCGCTCGCGGCCAGGATGTCGTGCCCGGTCAGCCGGTAGTCGCCGAGCACGCGACGGGTTTCGCGTACGCCGATGTGGCTGCCGCTCTGCACCACGTACGCCTCCTCGAAACCCGGCACGTGCGTGCGCAGGAAGCGGTCGATCTCCGACAGCTGGCGGCGGGCCGTGTACTCGGCGCGGGTCAGGTCCCAGACGTCCGTGCCGAGCGCCCTGGTCACCCGCGTGCTGTTCACGCTGATCTCGCGCGGATGCGGGGTGCCGAAGAACAGCACATCCTCGCGCGGCAGCTCGAGCTCGCCGTCCGCCGTGGCCTGCCGTACGAGGTCCCACAGGCCGTGCACGCCGCGCCACTGGTCGGGATGCGCCCGCACGTACTCGGCGAACCGCGGCTGGGCGAAGTCCGCGACGCGGAACATCAGCGTCATCGGCTGCACCAGCCCGTCCTCCGGCCGGCCGATCTCGTACGGCGCCCCGCACGCGGCGGCGACATCGCCGTCCCCCGTGCCGTCCACCACGACGTCGGCGTCGATCACCACCGGACCGGACTTGGTCTCGAACACCACCCGCCAGCCGTCGTCGAGCGGCAGCGCGCCCGAGGCGAAGGCGTGGCACAGCATCCGTACCCCCGCCTCGTCCAGCAGGTCGAGCAGGACCAGCTTGAAGACCTCCGGGTCGAACGGCACCGTGTAGCCGGTCTCCAGGGAAGGCGGGACGCAGCCGCCGCGTTCCGTGAGCCGGTCCAGCAGCCGCCACAGCACGCCGGCGACCACCGGCTCGCCCTCGCCGTGGTCGGTGGGCAGCAGCCGGGTGTCCTCGCCGGACTCGGTGAACGCGGCCTGCCGGTGCTCGTTGTGGAAGGACATCAGCGGCATCACCAGGGCGACGGTGGCGTTGCCGCCGAGGAAGCCGTAGCGCTCGACGAGGACGACATCGGCCCCGGCGTCGGCCGCGGCGACCGCCGCGGCGCATCCGGCGGGCCCGCCGCCGACCACGAGGACGTCGGTCCGGCCACCGTGCCGGGCGGGCCGCGGCGGCAGCGTGACCGTACGGGGCTCTCGGGGTTCTTCGAGGATCGGCATCCTTGTTCGTCTCCCGGAGGCTTCGTGTCAGGGTTCGTCCCAGACTTTGTCTCAGGCTTCACACGTGGCCTCACGCGCTGAGCGGGCGGGCCTCCGGCGCGGTGTCCGGATCCGGGCTGCCCCCGATGTCGTCGAGGAGCGTTCCGCACCGGGCGCAGGTCTCCGCGGCGAGCCCGCACAGCTCGCGCACCCGGGACCGCAGGTCCGCGCGGCGCTGCGGATACTCGTCCCAGAGCCGGTCCACCTCGGCCAGCAGCAGCCCGGCCTGCTCCCGCGCCACCCCCACCAGGGCCGGTGCGCCGATGCGGCGGGCGAAATCGAAGACCTTGCCGGAGTAGGGCAGCGGCAGGACCGGCAGGCCGGAGAGCGCGGCGAAGATCACGAAGTGCAGACGCATGCCGACGGCCAGATCCAGGTGGCGCATGAAACCGAGGAGCTGTCCCGGACTGTAGGCGCCGTGCAGGATCCGTCCCCGGTCCGGTGCGGTCATGTGGGACAGCACGGCGTGCGCGTGCCGCACGTCGTGGCGTTCCATCGGCAGGAACACCACATGCGCGTCGAGCCGGCGGACGAGGAAGTCCGCGACGTCGGCGAGCAGCGCGTGGTAGTCGCCCTCGTCCAGCTTCTCCGCCGCCCGGCCCGGCTCCCGCACCGACATGCCCACCAGCCGGCCGTGGGCGGGCACGCCCTCGTTGCGCATCATCCGGTCGGTGAACGGCTCCGGCTCCAGCAGCAGCGCCGGATCGGCGGTGACCGTGATCTCGCGCTCGACGCCGACCTCCTCCAGGACGAGCCGGGACTCCTCGTCCCGCACCACGACGTCGTCCATGTCCGCCAGCACATCGCGCACCGCCTCCCGGTCCTCCGGCTCCCGCAGCGGGCCGGCGCCGACGGCATAGGCGAAGGTGCGGATGCCGCGTTCCTGCGCGGCGCGCACCAGCCGCAGATAGCGGCGCGCCTCGCCGTCGTAGAGGATGCCGCCGCCGCCCAGCACGAGCACGTCCAGGGAGGCCAGCGTGTCGTGCACCCGGTTGCGGCTGACGCCCTCCCAGTCGACCACCTCGTCGGCCTCGCGGACGTGGGCGCGGGTGTGCTCGGCGTCGCGGCTGAGGACGACCAGCCGGGCCTGCGGACGGTGGGCGCGCAGACAGCCGAGGACGGAGGCCAGGATCGACTCGTCACCGATGTTGAAGCCGCCGTACGAACCGAGCACGCCGATGCGCGGACCCGGGCCGGCGGGGCGCGGATGCGGTGGGGCAGATGTCATCCGTGAGCTCCCGTCATGTGGGGGTCGCACCCCAAGTAGACCCATCTCGAACAGTCAGTCGCAATTCAGGGCAGCGGCGTCCCGCCCGTCGCGTTCACTATCTCCGCGGTGATGAAGGACGCCTCCTGAGAGGCCAGGAAGACATAGGCGGGCGCCATCTCGGCGGGCTGTGCCGGGCGGCCGAGAGGCGACTGCTTGCCGAACTTCACCGTGTCCGGCATCGTCGCGGGGATCAGCGGCGTCCACACCGGACCCGGCGCGACCGCGTTGACGCGGATGCCCCGGTCGACCAGCATCTGGGCCAGCCCCTGCGTGAAGGTCACGATGGCCCCCTTGGTCATCGCGTAGTCCAGCAGGTGGGGACTGGGCTGGTAGGCCTGCACCGACGTGGAGTTGATGATGCTGCCGCCCTCGGGGATGTGCTCCAGGGCGAACTTCGACAGCCAGAACATGCCGTACAGGTTGGTGCGCAGCACACGGTCGAACTGCTCGGTGGAGATGGCCTCGATGCCGTCGGGCTGCGACATCTGGTACGCCGCGTTGTTCACCAGCACGTCGATCCGGCCGAACTCCCGGACGGCCTGGTCCACCAGGGCGCGGCAGTTGGCCTCCTCGCGGATGTCGCAGGCGACCGGCACGGCGCGCCGGCCCGCGTCCGCCACCCACCGGGCGGTTTCCCGCGCCTCGTCCTTCTCCTCGTCCAGGTACGTGAAGAGCACGTCGGCGCCCTCGCGGGCGAATGCCAGGGCCACCGCCCGGCCGATTCCCGAGTCCCCGCCGGTGATCACGGTCCTGCGGCCCGCCAGGCGTCCGCTGCCCCGGTAGGACTCCTCCCCGTGGTCCGGGGGCGGGTCCATGGGGCCGGTCCAGCCGGGATGCGGCTGGTCCTGGGCCGGGAACTCGGGGCTCGGGTGGCGCTCGGCGGGGTGCTGTGGTGCGGTCACGGCTCTGCTCCCTCTGCGTCGCGGTCCCACCGTGCGCGCGGGCCACCTGGCGCACGGTTCGTTCTTCGTGCCCCCGGGTACCCGTGCTTTCCGGTACGAGGCTTTCGGAGAGGAAGCAAGACGACGGGGGACGGAGGAACGCAACGATGTCTCCCAAGGCACGGACCCCCGAGACGGCCCCCCGAGAGGACCGTCGCGCCCCCGCCCGCACCGCGCGGCTGCGCAACCGGATCCCCGAGCCCGACGAGGAGCCCGACCTGCTCGGCCAGTACCTGACGCAGATCGCGGCCACGCCCCTGCTGACCGCCGAGGACGAGGTCCACCTCGCCCAGCGCCTGGAGGCCGGCGTGCACGCCCTGAAGGAACTGGAGCAGGCCGACGCGGGAGAGCGCGAGCTGTCGACGGGGCGGCGCCGGGAGCTGGAGGAGACGGCCCGCGACGGACTGGCGGCCAAGGACCACATGGTCCGGGCCAACCTGCGGCTCGTGGTGGCGATGGCCAAGCGGCACGCCCATCGGGGACTGCCCCTCCTCGACGTCATCCAGGAGGGCAACCTGGGCCTGATCCGGGCCGTGGAGAAGTTCGACCACACCAAGGGGTTCAAGTTCTCCACGTACGCCACGTGGTGGATCCGTCAGGCCATCGAGCGCGGCCTCGCGGCGCACGCACGTTCCGTGCGGCTGCCGATGCACGTGGTGGAGCGGCTGCAGAAGCTGGCCAAGGTGGAACGGCGCCTGCAACTGACCCTGGACCGCCGGCCCACCGCCGAGGAGGTCGCCGAGGACAGCGGCATGGCCGTCGAGAAGGTCATCTGGCTGCGCCGCGTCGGACGGCAGGCGATCAGCCTGGACACCCCGGTGGACGACACCGGCGAGACGGTCGTGGGCGACCTGATCCCCGACACGGAGGTGCTCCAGGCCCCCGAGGTCGCCGAATACCGGGCGCTCGCCGAGGAGTTGAGGCAGGCCGTCGGCACCCTGCCACCCCGTGAGGCCATGATCCTCAGTCTCCGCTACGGCCTGCACGACGGCCGGTCGCGCACCCTGCAGGAGGTGGCGCAGCACGTGGGCCTGACCCGGGAGCGCGTACGCCAGCTGGAGAAGGAGTCCCTCACCCGGCTACGGGCGTCCGGGACCGGGGAACGTCTGCTGGAGTGGGCGAGCTGACACCTCGGGATGGTAGAAGCGGGCATGACCAACTCGTTCATCACCCCGGCAGGTGCCCGATGACCGCCGGCATCGACACCCCCGACCGCCGCGGCCGCACCGGACTCGACCGCACCGGCCTGGACCTGACCCGAAACCCCCGGGTCAAAGTGCGGGACGTGAAACTCCTGTCCAGCCACTGGTACGTCGAGCGCGCCACCACCTTCGACCTCCAGCACGCCGACGGCACCTGGAGCACCCAGCAGCGCGAGACCCACGACCGCGGCAACGGGGCCACCATGCTGCTGTACGACGCCGAACGCGAAACGGTGCTGCTCACCCGCCAGTTCCGCTTCCCCGTGTACGTCAACGGCCATCCCGACGGGATGCTGATCGAGACCCCCGGCGGCCTGCTCGACGACGAGGACGAGCATCCGGAGATCGCCGTGCGGCGCGAGGTGGTCGAGGAGACCGGGCACACCATCGGCGAGATCCGGCACGTCTTCGACGTCTACATGAGCCCGGGCTCGGTCACCGAACGCGTCAGCTTCTACGCCGCCGCCTACGGCCCCTCGACCCGCACCCACGAAGGGGGCGGTCTGGACGAGGAGGGCGAGGACATCGAGATCCTCGAACTGCCCTTCCGCCGGGCCCTGGAGATGATCCGCACCGGGGAGATCGCCGACGCGAAGACGATCATGCTGCTCCAGTGGGCGGCACTGGAGGGCCCGTTCGCCCGCGGGACGTGAAGTCCCTTGACGTGAAGTCCCTTGACTTCAAGTGCGCTCCAGCATGAAGACTCCCGTTCGTGCCCCGACCGCGGGCACGTACGGGAGGATCATCATGAAGTACCGCACCATCGGCAGCGACCCGAAGAACCGCCGCGAGGTCAGTGTGCTCGCGCTCGGCGCGATGCTGTTCGGCTCCCGCACGGACGAGAAGACCTCCTTCGACGTGCTCGACCGGTACGTCGAGGCCGGCGGGAACTTCATCGACACCTCGGACAACTACGCCTTCTGGATCGACGGCGGGCAGGGCGGGCAGAGCGAGGAACTCCTCGGACGCTGGCGCAAGAGCCGCGGCATCGGCGACGAGATCGTCATCGCCACCAAGCTCGGCGCCCGCCCCCTGGCCCCCGGCACCAGCTACGTCGACAACCCGGAGGGCCTGTCCGCGAAGGTGATCCGGGAGTCCGCCGAACGCAGCCGCGAACGGCTCGGGGTCGAGAAGCTGGACCTGCTGTACGCGCACATCGAGGACCACACCGTTCCCCTGCGCGAGACCGTCGAGGGCTTCGCCGAACTCGTCGCCGAGGGCACGGTCGGCCTGCTCGGCGTCAGCAACCACGCCGTCTGGCGGGTGGAGCGGGCCCGCGCCCTCGCGGCCGCCGCCGGGCTGCCCGGCTACGAGGTGCTCCAGTACGAGCACAGCTATCTCCGGCCCCGGACCGACGTGCCCGGCGAGATCTTCCCCGACGGCAGCCTGGGCGCCGCAGGACCGCACCTGCTCGGCTACCTGCGGGCCGAGCCCGGCCTGACCCTGGTCGCCTACTCGCCGCTGCTGAAGGGCACGTACGCGCACCCCGACCGACCGCTGCTGCCCGGTTACGACCACCCGGGCACCCCGCCCCGCCTCGCTGCCCTGCGCGAGGTGGCACGCGAGACCGGCGCGACCGTCAACCAGGTCGTCCTGGCCTGGCAGATCGGCGGCGAGCTGCCGGTCGTCCCGCTGGCCGGAGCCTCGTCGATGGCGCAACTGGAGGAGAACCTCGCGGCGGTGGACCTGGAACTGACCGCGGAGCAGCGGGCCCGGCTCGACGGGGCGCACTGAACGCGCCCGTCGCAGGCCGCCGCAGTACGCTCCAGACGGAGCCGAAGGAGAGTGGATCCATGACCACTTTGCCCACCGAGCGATCCGTCCGGAGCACGCCCGAAGGCCTCCTGTGGGAGCCCAGCGAACGCTGGGTGCGCGGGTACAAGGGCGAGGTCGCCGTCGTCGACAGCCGGCATCCCGTCCTCGTCTGGGAGCCCGACCTGCCCGTCCCGCAGTACGCCTTCCCGCGCGGGGAGGTCCGCACGGACCTCCTCCGCCCGGCCAAGAACCCCGCGACGGGCACCCACACCGGATCGCGGATCTTCTACGACCTCGAGGTGGACGGGGAGCTGCGGGAGAACGCGGCCTGGACGTTCCCCGCCGCCGACCTGGCCGATCACCTCGCCTTCGAGTGGTTCCGGCGCCGGGACACCGGTCTCGACCGCTGGTACGAGGAGGAGGAAGAGATCTTCATCCACCCGCGCGACCCGCACAAACGGGTCGACGCGCTGCCCAGCAGCCGCCACGTGCGGGTCGAGGTCGCCGGCACGGTCGTCGCGGACACCCGCCGGCCGGTGCTGCTCTTCGAGACGAGTCTGCCGACGCGGTACTACATCCCCCGCGAGGACGTCCGCCTGGACCTGTTCGAGCCCACCGACCACCGCACGGGCTGCCCCTACAAGGGCACCGCCCAGTACTGGACCTGGCGGGGCGGGGCGGACGTACCCCGGAACATCGTCTGGAGCTACCCCGACCCGCTGCCCCCGGTGGCCGCCGTGAAGGGGCTGCTCGCCTTCTACAACGAGGCCGTGGAGATCACCGTGGACGGCGCACGCCTCGAGCGGCCGGTCACGCCGTTCACCGCGAGCCTCAAGGCCTGACCAGCAGCTGGAAGTCGAAGGCGTAGCGGGCCGCGCGGTAGATGTGCGTCCCGTACTCGACCGGGCGGCCGGTGTCGTCGTACGCCGTGCGCCGCATGGTCAGCAGTGCCGCACCCACGCCCTCGTCGAGGAGGTCCGCCTCCCCGGCGGTGGCGCTGCGGGCGCCGATGGTCTGGCGGGCGCTGTGCAGGGTGATGCCGGCGGAGCGCAGCATCCGGTACAGGCCGGTCGACTCCAGCCGCGCGGTGTCGAGGTCGAGCAGGGTCGCGGGCAGGTAGTTGCAGAGGAAGGCCACGGGCTGGCCGTGCGTGGAGCGCAGCCGCTCCAGGACCGTGACCTCGCCGCCCGTCGCGATCCCGAGGGCGGCCGCGACGTCGGCGGTCGCCGGGACGACCTCGTTGCGCACGACCCGGGTGGCCGGTCCCTGCCCGGCCGCCTCCAGGTCGTCGTACAGACTGCTGAGCTCCAGGGGGCGCTTGACCTGACTGTGCACCACCTGCGTGCCGACCCCGCGCCGCCGGACCAGGAGTCCCTTGTCGACCAGGGACTGGATGGCCTGGCGGACCGTCGGCCGGGACAGCCCGAGACGTACGGACAGGTCGATCTCGTTGCCCAGGAGGTTGCCGGGGGTGAGCACACCGTGCTCGATCGCCGCCTCCAGCTGCTGGGCGAGCTGGTAGTACAGCGGGACCGGACTGGCGCGGTCCAGGGCGAAGTCCAGAGAGCTGAGCGCGGGGGCGGTCACGGAACGCGAGTGGTTGCCGGTCTTCGCCATGGACGTACCTCCCTCAAAGGGCCGGGGGCGGGCTGCGGACGAGAGGGCGTCACAGGTGGCGGCGCCGGGTGGCGGCCTCGCGTTCGTAGGTCTCGCGGGCGCTGGACGCGGCCTCGCGGGACGCCACCTCGGCCACGGGCACGTCCCACCAGGCCTCGGCCGGGGGAGCGGTCGGCGTCGGGTCGGTCTCGACGTACACACAGGTCGGCCGGTCCGAGGCACGGGCCGTGGCCAGTGCCTCGCGCAGCTCCCGGACGGTCTTGGCCCGCAGTACGTCCATGCCGAGGCTGGCCGCGTTGGCGGCGAGGTCGACCGGGAGCGGGGCGCCGGTGAAGGTGCCGTCGGCGGCCCGGTGGCGGTAGGCGGTGCCGAAGCGCTCGCCGCCGACCGTCTCGGACAGGCCGCCGATGGAGGCGTAGCCGTGGTTCTGGATCAGTACCATGTTGACCGGCAGGCCCTCCTGGACGGCCGTGACGATCTCCGTCGGCATCATGAGGTACGTGCCGTCGCCGACCAGCGCCCACACGGGCGTGTCGGGGGCGGCGTGCTGGACGCCGATCGCGGCCGGGATCTCGTAGCCCATGCAGGAGTAGCCGTACTCCAGGTGGTACTGGCGCGGACCGCGGGCCCGCCACAGCTTGTGCAGGTCGCCGGGGAGCGAGCCGGCCGCGTTGATCACCACGTCGTCCTCGCCCACGACCGCGTCCAGCGCGCCGAGCAGCTGGGTCTGGGTCGGTACGGCGCTGTCGTCGGCCGCGCGGTAGACGGCCTCGACGACCTGCTCCCAGCGCTCCTTGCCGGCGCGGTACTCGGTCTCGTACGCGGGGTCCACGCGGTGGCCTTCGAGGGCCGTGGCGAGGACCTCCAGGCCCGCCCTGGCGTCGCAGACCAGGGTGCGGGCCGCCAGCTTGTGGGCGTCGAAGGCGGTGATGTTGAGGTTGAGGAAGCGGACGTCCGGGTTCTGGAAGAGGGTGCCGGAGGCGGTGGTGAAGTCGGTGTACCGCGTCCCGACCCCGACGACCAGGTCGGCGGTGCGGGCGAGGTCGTCGCTCGCCGCCGTGCCGGTGTGGCCGATGCCGCCGAGGTCGGCGGGGTGGTCGTGGCGCAGCGAGCCCTTGCCCGCCTGTGTCGAGGCGACCGGGATGCCGGTGGCGTCCACCAGCACCTTCAGGGCCTCCTCGGCCTCGCTGTGGTGCACGCCGCCGCCGGCGACGATCAGCGGACGCGCGGCGGCCCGGATCGCGCGGACGGCCTCGGCCAGCTCGACCGGGTCGGGCGCGGGACGCCGTACGGTCCACACCCGCTCGGCGAAGAACTCCTCCGGCCAGTCGAAGGCCTCCGCCTGCACGTCCTGCGGCAGCGCGAGGGTGACGGCGCCGGTCTCGGCCGGGTCGGCGAGGACGCGCATGGCGTTCAGCGCGGAGGGGATCAGCGCCTCGGGGCGGGTGACGCGGTCGAAGTATCTGGACACCGGGCGCAGCGTGTCGTTGACCGACACATCGGCCTCGGTCGGGTGCTCCAGCTGCTGGAGCAGCGGGTCGGCCGGACGCGTGGCGAAGTAGTCGCCGGGCAGGAGGAGGACCGGCAGCCGGTTGATCGTCGCCAGGGCCGCGCCGGTGACCAGGTTCGTGGCACCCGGCCCGATCGAGGTGGTGACCGCCTGCGCGGACAGGCGGTTGAGCTGGCGGGCGTACCCCACCGCCGCGTGCACCATCGCCTGCTCGTTGCGGCCCTGGTGGTAGGGCATCGCGTCCTCGCCCGCTTCGAGGAGCGCCTGCCCGACGCCCGCGACGTTGCCGTGGCCGAAGATCCCCCAGGTGCCGGCGACGAGCCGGTGCCGTACGCCGTCCCGCTCGGTGTACTGGGCGGACAGGAACCGCACCAGCGCCTGGGCGACGGTCAGGCGGATGCTGGTCGGGTGGCTCATCGGGGACCTCACTGGGAAGGGGCGGTGTAGAGGGGCAGACGGGGGTCGACGGGCTGCTCGGGCCAGGTGTCGCGGATCCACGCGTGATCGGGATGGTCGCGGATCAGCCAGGCCCGCTCGGGCTCCGGACCCGCCATGACGTTGAGGTAGTACATGTGGTGACCGGGCGCGGCCATGGAGGGACCGTGCCAGCCGTCGGGGATCAGTACGACGTCGCCGCCGTGCACCTCGGCCAGGACGTCCGTGCCCCGGCCCTGTCCGGACGGGGAGACGCGCTGATAGCCGAAGCCGTTCGGGCCGTCGATCTCGAAGTAGTAGATCTCCTCCAGGACGGACTCCTCGCCGGGGCGGTGCTCGTCGTGCTTGTGCGGCGGGAAGGACGACCAGTTGCCTGCCGGGGTGAGCACCTCGACCGCGATGAGCTTGTCGCACTCGAACGACCCCGCGGCACCGAAGTTGTTCACCTGCCGGGAGCAGTTCCCGGTCCCGCGCAGTTCCACCGGCACCGACGACGCCGGTCCGTAGCGGGCGGGCAGCCGGCGGGTGCAGCGGGCGCCGGTCAACGCGAAGCGTCCGCCCTCGGGGGCCAGGACGGTCGTACGGGCGTCGCGCGGCACGTACGCGAAGTCGCTGACGGCGCTGAACACGCTGTCGCGGCCGGCCAGTTCGAAGGCCGAGTGGCCGAAGTCGTCGGTGCCGGCCACCGTGCAGCCGCCGGTGAGCGGGAGGACGATCCACTCGCTGTCACCGGTGTCGAAGGTGTGCGAGCCGCCGGGCGGCAGTTCCAGGATCCGCAGGCTCGAGTAGCCCCAGCCGGCTTTCTCGGGCGTCACGTCCACGACGTACGGGCCGCCGAGCGCCTTTCCCGCGGGAAGGTGATACGTCATCGTGTGCCTCCGTGTCACAACAGGCCGACGGCGGTGTCCACGGCCGTGGCCACATCGCCCTCGGCCGGGTAGAGCAGGGACCGGCCGACCACCAGACCCCGCACGGTGGGCAGCCCGAGCGTCTTGCGCCAGCGCTCGTACGCGGCCTGCTGGTCGTCGCCGACCTCGCCACCGAGCAGCACGGCGGGCAGCGTGGAGGCCGACAGGACCTCGGCCATGTCGTCGGGATCCTCGGTGACCGGGAGCTTCAGCCACGTGTAGGCGGAGGTGCCGCCCAGGCCCGAGGCGATGGCGATGGAACGGGTGACGGCCTCGGCCGACAGATCGTTGCGGACCGCCCCGTCGATCCGGCGCGAGATGAACGGCTCGATGAACAGCGGGAGTTGACGCGCGGCCATCGCGTCGACGGCACGGGCGGTGGACTCCAGGGTGGCCAGCGAACCGGGGTCGTCGTAGTCGATGCGCAGCAGCAGCTTGCCCGCGTCGAAACGGAGCCGGACGAGGTCCTCGGCACGGTGGCCGGTGAAGCGGTCGTCCATCTCGAACGCGGCGCCCGCCAGGCCGCCGCGGTTCATCGAGCCCATGACAACCTTGTCGTCAAGCGCCCCGAGCAGCAGCAGATCCTCCAGGATGTCGGCGGTGGCGAGCACCCCGTCGACACCGGGCCGGGACAGCGCGACACACAGACGTTCCAGCAGGTCCGCCCGGTCGGCCATGGCGAGCCGGCGGTCGCCGACGCCCAGGGCGCCGCGCGCCGGATGGTCGGCGGCCACGATCATCAGCCGGCCGCTGTCGCCGATCAGCGGGCGGCGCACCCGGCGCGCCGCGGCCTCGGCGATCGCCTCCGGATGCCGGGCCCGGACCGTGGTGAGGTCGGGGATGCTGATGCTCAAGACAAGCTCCGTTCAGGCAGTCGTGCTCGGCGCCGGGGCGCTCGTGCCCGCGAGGAGGTCCTCCACCTCGGACCCGGTCGGCATCGCCGCGGAGCAGGCGAGACGGGAGGCGACGAGCGCGCCGGCCGCACCCGCGAACCGCACGGTCCTCTCCAACTCCCAGCCGGAGAGCAGGCCGTGGCACAGCGCGCCGCCGAACGCGTCACCCGCGCCGAGACCGTTGACCACCTCGACCGGCACCGGCGGCACTTCGGCGGCGGTGCCGTCGCGGTGCACGGCGAGTACCCCCTGCGGCCCCTGCTTCACCACGGCCAGTTCCACGCCCGCCGCCAGCAACGCCTCCGCGCAGGCACGCGGTTCGCGGACACCGGTGGCGACCTCGCACTCGTCGAGGTTGCCGACCGCCACGGTCGCGTGGCGCAGGGCCTCGGCGTAGTAGGGGCGGGCCTCCTCAGGGTCTCTCCAGGCTGTGTCACTCCACAGCGCGGGGCGCCAATCGAGGTCGAAGACGGTCGTGCCCGCCTTGTCGCGCGCCTTGAGGGCGGCGAGCGTGGCGGACCGGCTCGGCTCCTCGCTCAGACCGGTGCCGGTGATCCAGAAGATCCGGGCCGCGCGGATGGCGAAGTAGTCCAGCTCGTCGGTGTGTATCTCCAGGTCGGGGGCCTTCGGACGACGGTAGAAGTAGAGCGGGAAGTCGTCCGGCGGGAAGATCTCGCAGAACGTCACCGGGGTCGGGTAGGCGTCCACCGGTGTCACCCAGCGGTTGTCGACGCCGAACTCCGTGAGGGTTTCGTGCAGGTAGGCGCCGAAGGGGTCGGCACCGGTACGGGTGATGACGGCGGTGGAGCGGCCGAGCCGGGCGGCGGCGACCGCCACGTTCGCGGCCGAGCCCCCGAGGAACTTCCCGAAGGACTCCACGCGCGCCAAGGGGACGCCGGACTGCAGCGGGTAGAGATCAACTCCGATACGGCCCATACTGATCAAGTCGAAGTGCTGGACTGACTCGGCCATGCGCGACGCTCCTCGATCCGGGCTGGGGTGCGGGCCCCAGGGCCTGCCGCCTCCCAGGTGTAGGGCGCGGAGGGCGACCGTGTCAATAGTTTGTACTTACATTCGGACCTGCTTGTGAAATGATGTCTTAACAAAGTATTGACAGCGGGCGCGGCAAGGGATTGGATCCCGTCCCAACGCACAACAGTCGCGTTTGCGGCACAAGACCCGGCCCGCTTAAGCTCCCGGGCCCCCGGATCCCCGTGATCCCCGCCCCCTTTTCCGACGATCTCCCGTCGCACAGTGAGGTGCAGGACAGATGGACCGCTCTTCTCGCTTCCACTCCCGCGGATTCGCCCCGGTTGTGGCTCTGGCCGCGGCAGCGGCCCTGACCCTCGCAGGCTGCTCCAGCAGCTCCGGCGGCAAGAAATCCGAGGAGGGGGAGGCGGGAGCCTCCGCAGGCAAGGCCACCACACCCCGGATGAGGGTCGCCCTGGTCACCCACCAGTCGGCCGGTGACACCTTCTGGGACATCGTCCGCAAGGGCGCCGAGGCCGCCGCCGCCAAGGACAACATCCAGCTCGTCTACTCCAGCAGCCCGAACGCGGGCGACCAGGCCAACCTGGTGCAGAACGCGATCGACCAGAAGGTCGACGGCATCGCGATCACGCTGGCGAAGCCGGACGCCATGAAGGACGTCGTGGCCAAGGCGAAGTCCGCGAACATACCCGTGGTCGGCCTCAACTCCGGTGTGAGCGACTGGCAGAAGCTCGGCCTGATGGAGTTCTTCGGGCAGGACGAGGCCGTGGCGGGCGAGGCCCTCGGCAAGAGGCTGAACGAGTCCGGCGCCAAGAACGCCGTCTGTGTCATCCAGGAGCAGGGCAACATCGGCCTCACCCAGCGCTGCGACGGCGTGAAGAAGACCTTCTCGGGCAAGCTGCAGACGCTCTTCGTCAACGGTACCGACATGCCGTCCGTGAAGTCGACGATCACCGCCAAGCTCAGCCAGGACAAGTCCATCGACTACGTCGTCACCCTCGGCGCCCCCTTCGCGCTGACGGCGGTGCAGTCGCTGTCCGACGCCGGCAGCAAGGCCAAGATCGCGACCTTCGACCTCAACAAGGACCTGACCAGCGCCATCGACCAGGGCACGATCCAGTTCGCCGTCGACCAGCAGCCCTACCTCCAGGGTTACCTGGCGATCGACTCCCTGTGGCTCTACAAGAACAACGGCAACTACAGCGGCGGTGGTGAGCAGCCGGTGCTGACCGGCCCGGCCTTCGTCGACAAGTCCAACGTCGACGCCGTCGCCAAGTTCGCCGCGAAGGGCACTCGGTGATGAGTATGACCCAGCAGGCTGCGCCGGCGGTGAGCACGCCGCCGGCTCCCGAACCGAAGGAAACCGACGGCCGCACCTCACAACGCTCCTTGGCCCTGCGGCTGCTCGCCCGTCCAGAGGTGGGTGTCTTCCTCGGCGCGGTCGCGGTGTACGTCTTCTTCCTCGTGGCGGCCCCGCCGGTGCGTGACGGCAGCTCGATGGCCAACATCCTGTACCAGTCGTCGACGATCGGGATCATGGCCCTTCCCGTGGCGCTGCTGATGATCGGCGGCGAGTTCGACCTCTCCGCCGGTGTCGCGGTGATCACCTCGGCGCTCACCGCGAGCATGATCAGCTATCAGCTGACCATGAACGTGTGGGTGGGCGTGATCGTCGCGCTGATCGTGTCGTTGGCGGTCGGCTTCCTCAACGGATGGCTGGTCGTCAAGACCGGACTGCCCAGCTTCCTGATCACCCTGGGTATGTTCCTGATCCTTCAGGGCGTCAACCTGGCGGTGACCAAGCTGGTCACCGGCAACGTGGCCACCGACGACATCAGCGACATGGACGGCTTCGCCCAGGCGCAGAACATCTTCGCCTCGTCGTTCGGCATCGGCGGCGTCCAGGTGAAGATCACGGTCTTCTACTGGCTGGTCTTCGCGGCCCTGGCCACGTGGATGCTGCTGCGTACCAAGTACGGCAACTGGATCTTCGCGGTCGGCGGCAACAAGGACAGCGCGCGGGCCGTCGGTGTGCCGGTGACCTTCACCAAGATCTCCCTGTTCATGCTGGTCGGCCTCGGTGCCTGGTTCGTCGGGATGCACCAGCTGTTCTCCTTCAACACCGTGCAGTCCGGCGAAGGCGTCGGTATCGAGCTGATCTACATCTCGGCGGCGGTGATCGGCGGCTGTCTGCTGACCGGCGGCGCCGGCTCGGCGATCGGCCCGGTCTTCGGCGCGTTCATGTTCGGCCTGGTGCAGCAAGGCATCGTCTACGCGGGCTGGAACCCCGACTGGTTCAAGGCCTTCCTCGGCGTGATGCTCCTGGGCGCCGTCCTCATCAATCTGTGGGTCCGGCGCACGGCGACCCGGAGGTGACTGGAATGACAAGCAAGGAAACCGGCACCCATGGCGCCGTCCTCGCGGACGACGCACCCGTGGCCGACAAGGATGCGGCGATCGTCGAACTGCGCGGGGCGGGCAAGTCGTACGGCAATATCCGTGCCCTGCACGGTGTGGACCTGAAGGTCTACCCCAACCAGGTCACCTGCGTGCTCGGCGACAACGGCGCCGGCAAGTCGACCCTGATCAAGATCATCTCGGGGTTGCACCAGCACACCGAGGGCGACTTCCTCGTCGACGGCGAACCGGTGCGCTTCTCCACCCCGCGTGAGGCCCTTGACAAGGGCATCGCCACCGTCTATCAGGACCTCGCGGTCGTGCCGCTGATGCCGGTGTGGCGCAACTTCTTCCTCGGCTCCGAGATGACCAAGGGCCCCTGGCCCATCCGCCGCCTGGACATCGAGCGGATGAAGAAGACCGCCGACGAGGAACTGCGCAACATGGGCATCATCCTCGACGACATGGAGCAGCCCATCGGCACCCTGTCGGGCGGCCAGCGCCAGTGTGTGGCGATCGCCCGCGCGGTGTACTTCGGTGCCCGCGTGCTGATCCTTGACGAGCCGACCGCCGCCCTCGGTGTGAAGCAGTCCGGTGTGGTGCTGAAGTACATCGCCGCCGCCCGCGACCGCGGCCTGGGCGTCATCTTCATCACCCACAACCCCCACCACGCCTACATGGTCGGCGACCACTTCAGCGTGCTGCGCCTCGGCACGATGGAGCTGTCCGCCGAGCGCAGCCGGATCACGCTCGAGGAGCTGACCAACCACATGGCCGGCGGCACCGAACTCGCCGCCCTCAAGCACGAGCTGGCACAGGTCCGGGGCGTGGACGTCGAAGAGCTCCCCGAAGAGGAAGACCTCACCGCGCCCCTGGCGAGCACCGGCGAAGGGAAGTCCTGAGATGGCCCCTGCGCTGGACCGCATCCGGGTCGGGTCGGCTCCCGACTCCTGGGGCGTCTGGTTCCCCGACGACCCGCGGCAGGTGCCCTGGGAACGCTTCCTGGACGAGGTCACCGAGGCCGGTTACTCCTGGATCGAGCTGGGCCCGTACGGCTACCTGCCGACGGACCCGGCCCGGCTCACCGACGAGGTGACCAGGCGGAACCTGACGGTCTCCGCGGGCACGGTCTTCACCGGCCTGCACCGCGGGCCCTCGGTCTGGGAGTCCACCTGGGAGCACGTCAGCCAGGTCGCCGCGCTCACCCAGGCCATGGGCGCGCGGCACCTGGTGGTGATCCCGTCCTTCTGGCGGGACGACAAGACCGCCGAGATCCTGGAGCCGCCGGAGCTCACCGGCGAGCAGTGGGCCCACCTGACCAAGGGCATGGAGCGGCTCGGGCACGAGGTGAAGGAGGCGTACGGCCTCGACATCGTCGTGCACCCGCACGCCGACACCCACATCGACACCGAGGACCACGTCGAGCGATTCCTCGACTCGACCGACTCCGACCTGGTCAACCTGTGCCTGGACACCGGGCACTACGCCTACTGCGGCGGCGACAGCGTCAAGCTCATCGAGACGTACGGCGAACGCATCGGCTATCTGCACCTCAAGCAGGTCGACCCGGAGATCCTCGCCGACGTCGTCAAGAACGAGGTGCCGTTCGGCCCCGCCGTACAGCGCGGAGTGATGTGCGAGCCGCCGTCCGGCGTACCGGAGCTGGAGCCGGTGCTGGTCGCGGCCCAGAAGCTCGGGGTGGACCTGTTCGCGATCGTCGAGCAGGACATGTACCCGTGCGAACCGGACAAGCCGCTGCCGATCGCGGTGCGCACCCGCAAGTTCCTGAGGTCCTGCGGCGCCTGACGACCCGAAAGGACGGCCATGACTGAGCGCGCCACCCTTGGAGTCGCGGTCATCGGTACCGGAAGAATGGGCGCCGACCACGTGCGCCGTATCGATCAGGTCACCAGCGGGGCCCGGGTGACCGCCGTCGTGGACGTCGACGCGGAACGCGCCAAGCAGGTCGCGGCCCCCGTCGACGGCTGCACCGCCTACACCGACCCGGCCGCCGCGATGGCGGCGGCCGACGTCGACGCGGTCCTGATCGCCTCCCCGGGCCCGGTCCACGAGGCCACCCTGCTGGCGGCCTTCGAGCACGACCTGCCGGTGCTGTGCGAGAAGCCGCTCACTCCCGACGCGGCCTCCGCGCTGCGGGTGATGGAGGCCGAACAGAAGCTGGGCCGGCGCCGCGTGCAGGTCGGCTTCATGCGGCGCTACGACGCCGAGTACGTCAAGCTCAAGTCTCTGCTGGGAACAGGCCAGTTGGGCCGACCGCTGATGGTGCACAACCGGCACCGCAACGTGGCCAGCCCGCCCTTCTTCACCAGCGACATGCTCATCAGCGACTCCGTGGCACACGAGACGGACGCGACCCGCTGGCTGCTCGGCCAGGAGATCACGGCCGTCACCGTGCTGCGCCCGAGGCCGTCCGCGAACGCGCCGGACGCCCTGCAGGACCCGCAGTTCGTCGTCTTCGAGACGGACGGCGGCGCGGTCGTCGACGTGGAGATCTTCGTCAACTGCGGCTTCGGCTACCAGGTCCAGGCCGAGGTGGTCTGCGAACGCGGCACCGCCCGCATCGGCGACGGCCACGCCCTGGTCACCAACATGGCCGGCCGCTGGGGCGGCACCATCGCCCAGGACTTCACCGAACGCTTCGCCGACGCCTACGACCGCGAGGTCCAGGCCTGGGTCGACGCCACCCGCCGCGGCGAGATCACCGGCCCGAGCGTGTGGGACGGCTACGCCGCGGCGGCCGTGTGCGAGGCGGGGGTGCGGGCGCTGGAGGACGGCGGCCGGGTGGCCGTGGAGCTGGTCGACAAGCCTGCGCTGTACAGAGATTGACGGTCATCAGTCAGGCGACATTGCTGAGGGCCGGGGGATGGCACCCCGGCCCTCTCTTCATGCCCGCCCGTCAGCCCGCGAGCGTCGTGCGCGGTCGCGGCTCGAACCCGGCCGCGCGGTAGCTGTCGTCGATCAGCGACATCGTCGCCAGCGCGTCGTCCGCGTCCAGCGGCAGCGGACCGCCACCGCGCACCCGGTCCGCGAACGCCTCCAGCTGGTAGGTGTACGACGACCGCGTACCGAGCCGCTCCGTCCGCTCGCCCTCCGCCGTACGCACCACGACCCGGTCGTCGAGGTGCGGCAGCACGAAGTTCGGCGCGCTCGCCTCCCCCAGGGAGCCGATGATCCGGCAGCTCATCTCCAGCTCGTCGTACGCCATGTGACAGCGCGCGGACCCGGCGGCCCCGCCCGGGAACGCCAGCTCGGCGTCCAGCCACTCGTCGACGCCCGGCGCCCCCGCCCGCTCCCCGCCCCGCGCGGAGACGAGCTTCGGCGCGCCGCCCGCCCACGGTGCGAGCATCCGCACCGCGTGCAGGCTGTAGCAGCCCAGGTCCATCAGGGCGCCGCCCGCGAGCGGCAGCGACCAGCGCGGGTCGGAGTCGTCGGGCGCGGGAATCGCGACCAGGGCCTCCACCCGCCGCAGCTCCCCGAGCTCGCCGGAGGCCACAATCTCGTGCAGGCGCCGGGTGACGGGGTGGAAGAGGTAGTGGAAGCCCTCCATGAAGACGGTGCCCGCCTTCGCGGCCGCCTCCCGCACCTCGGCGGCCTCCGCGGCGTTGCTCGCCGACGGCTTCTCCGACAGGACGTGCTTGCCCGCCGCGAGCGCGGCGAGGTTCCACGGCCCGTGCAGGCCGTTGGCGAGCGGGTTGTAGACGGCCTCGACCTCGGGGTCGGCGAGCAGATCGGCGTACGAGGCGGCCACCCGTTCCACGCCGTGCGCCGCCGCGAAGGCCTCGGCGCGGGACCGGTCGCGGGCGGCCACCGCGACGAGGCGGTGGCCGACCGCCCGGGCCGGGTCCACGAGGGCGCGTTCGGTGATGCGTGCCGCGCCCAGTATTCCTATGCGCAGCGGTTCCCGGCCCGGTTCGCTCATGCCTGTCGTACCTCCTGGATCGTCACGGGGCGGTGCTCCTGAAGCGACAGTGTGCACGCCTCGGCGATCCAGCCGGCCTCCAGGGCGTCCTCGATCGTGCAGGGGGAGGGCCGGGTGCCGGCCACGACCTCGGTGAACGCGGTGAGTTCGGCGCGGTAGGCCTCGGTGAAGCGGTCCATGAAGAAGTCGTGCGGGGTGCCCGCCGGGAAGGTCACACCGGGCTCCACGGAGCGCAGCGGCAGCTTGTCCTCCAGGCCGACGGCGATGGAGTCCGTGAAGCCGTGGATCTCCATGCGGACGTCGTAACCCCGGGCGTTGTGGCGGGAGTTGGAGATCACCGCGATGGTGCCGTCGTCGAGGGTGAGGAGCGCGCCGGTGGTGTCGGCGTCGCCCGCCTCCTTGATGTAGTCGGCGCCGCGGTTGCCGCCGACGGCGTACACCTCGGTCACCTCGCGGCCGGTCACCCAGCGGATGATGTCGAAGTCGTGCACCGAGCAGTCCCGGAAGATGCCTCCGGAGGCGGCGATGTACGCGGCCGGCGGCGGCGCCGGGTCCAGCGTGGTCGACCGTACGGTGTGCAGCTTGCCGAGCTCACCGGCCTGCACGGCGGCCCGGGCGGCGACGAAACCGGCGTCGAAGCGGCGGTTGTAGCCGATCTGGATCGGCACGCCCTTGCCCTCGACGGTCTTGAGCACCTCGACGCCCTCGGCCATGGTCCTGGCGACGGGCTTCTCGCAGAAGACGGGGATGCCGGCCTCGACCCCGGCCAGGATCAGCGCGGGGTGGGCGTCCGTCGCGGCCGCGACCACGATGCCGTCCACCCCGGCGGCCAGCAGAGCCTCGGGCGAGTCCACGACCTCGCCGCCGAACCGCTCCGCGGCGGCCTTGGCGGCGTCCGCGAACGGGTCGGTGAGCACGAGCGACTCGACCGCGTCGAGTCCGGAGAGGGTCTCGGCGTGGAAGGCGCCGATGCGGCCGAGGCCGAGGATTCCGATACGCATGGGGTGTTGCTCCTTGGAGGGTGCGGGAGGGTGCGGTGTTTTCGCAGGGAGGTCAGTCGAGTCCGCCGAGCACGTTCTGGTCCCAGTCGATCACCGAACCGGTGACCACGCCGGACCGGTCCGACAGCAGGAAGACGACGAAGTCGGCGATTTCGTCCGGCTGGCCTAGCTTGCCCATCGGCAGCCGGGCGGCCGCCTGCTCGCGCCAGTCGTCCCCCGCGCCGTGGAAGGTCTTCTGCGTGGCGTCCTCGCCCTCGGTGGCGGTCCAGCCGATGTTCAGGCCGTTGATGCGGACCCGGTCGAACCGGTGCGCGTGCGCCGCGTTGCGGGTCAGACCGACGAGCCCGGCCTTGGCGGCGACGTACGGGGCGAGGAACGGCTGCCCGCCGTGCGCCGAGGACGTGATGATGTTGACGACCGTGCCGGGAGCCTTCCGCGCCACCATGTCCGCGACCGCGGCCTGCATGGCGAAGAACGGCGCCTTGAGGTTGATCGCGATGTGCTGGTCGAACAACTCGGGCGTGGTGTCGAGCAGCGTGCCCCGGGAGGTGAGGCCGGCCGAGTTGACCAGGCAGTCGACGCGGCCGTACGCGGCGGCCACCTCGGCCACGGAAGTCCTGGCCTGCTCGGCGTCCGCCAGGTCGGCCTGCACGAACATCGCCTTGCCGCCGGCCGCGGCCAGCTCCGTCACCAGCGCCTCGCCCGGCTCCGGGCGCCGCCCGGTGACGGCGACCTGCGCCCCTTCGCGGACCGCGGCCCGGGCGATGGCGGCGCCCACTCCCTGGCTGCCGCCGTTGACGAGGACGACCTTGTCGTCGAGAAGTCCCAATTCCAGGCCCTTTCAGCTCTCGCGCCGTGTGGTGCCGGCTCGCAGCTCGTCCCGTAGAGCCCGCGGGGTCCATCCTTCGTGCAGCGCCCGCCGTACGACGTCCGCCTGCGAGGGCGGGGCCAGACCGTCCACCGGCGGGTCGCTGTCGAGGTTGGTGGGGAACGGGTAGCCCTCGGCGCTCGCGGCGATCACCCGCTCCAGCCACTCCTCGCCGATGCCCTCGGCCCGGCGCCTGCGCAGTACGGGGAAGACCGCGTTCGCCACCGCCTCCCGGTCCACCGTCTCCATGGCCCGCCCGAAGGCCGAGGACACCTGGAGCAGATTGGCGACGCGCCGCACGTCCAGCGTGCGGTTGGTGCCGGCGGCGTGGAACACCGCCGGGTTGAAGAAGACGGCGTCGCCCTTCGCCAGCGGGAGCTGGACGTGGTGCGCCTTGAAGTACGCCTGGAACTCCGGCAGCCGCCAGGCCAGGTAGCCGGGCTCGTACGTCTGCGAGTACGGCAGGTAGAGCGTCGGGCCCGACTCGACGGGCATGTCGCAGTGCGCCACCGCGCCCTGCAGCGTGAGCACGGGGGAGAGGCGGTGCACGTGCGCGGGATAGGCGGCCGCCGCCTCGTTCGAGAGGAACCCCAGGTGGTAGTCGCGGTGCGCGGTCTGCGCGGCGCCGCCCGGGTTGACCACGTTGACCTGCGAGGTCACCTGGTAGCCGGGGCCCAGCCAGGCGGCCGAGACCAGCGCCAGGACCTCGCTCGCGTAGTAGTCGGCGAACACCTCGGGGTCGTAGAGGGCCGCCTTCTCCAGCGCGTTCCACACCCGGTCGTTCGCGCCCGGCGTGGCGAAGTGATCAACCGCGTCCGCGCCCGAGGCACGCTGCTCGGCCAGCAGGGCCTCGAAGACACTGGTGAGCCGGTCGACCGCCGCGTCCGGGAAGGCGCCCCGGAAGACCACGATGCCGGGGCCGTCGGTGAGCGCGCGGACCAGTTCGGCCCGCATCGCACGCCCGGCTCCGGCCACGCGGAGCCGCTCGCTGTCGTAGACGAGGATGTCGCTCTCGACCGCCGAGGCGTGCGGGTAGGCGCTGATGTCCGTCGTGCGTTCGACGAGTGAGCGGAGGACGTCGAGGTCGCAGTCCTGCTCGGTCAGCCAGGCAGGGTGCTGGGCGGCGGTGAGGGACATCCTCGTCCTCTTTCGGTCACGGGGAGCGACACGCTTCCGGTCACGGGGAGCGACACGGCTCTGCCATTCTTGTCAGCACAAACCCCTCGAACAACCAGCAGCGAGCCATCAAAAACCCCTCAAGGAGCCTGCCGTGGGTCACCCCTACCCGATCCGGGAGATCGCACGTCAGGCGGGCCTGAGCGAGGCCACCGTCGACCGGGTCCTCAACGGCCGGGGCGGCGTGCGCGAGAGCACCGCCCGGGAGGTCCACCAGGCCATCGCCGACCTGGACCGGCAGCGCACCCAGGTCCGGCTGGTCGGCCGCACCTTCATGATCGACATCGTGATGCAGACGCCGGAGCGGTTCTCCACCGCCGTACGCGCCGCCCTGGAGGCCGAGCTGCCGTCCCTGCACCCGGCCGTCGTGCGCTCGCGCTTCCACTTCCGGGAGACCGGGCCGGTCCAGGAGCTGACCAGGACGCTGGACCGGATAGCCCGCCGCGGCTCGCAGGGCGTGGTCCTCAAGGCCCCGGACGTCCCCGAGGTCACGGCGGCCGTCGACCGGCTCGCCGAGGCGGGCATCCCGGTGGTGACGCTGGTGACCGACCTGCCCGCCACCGCACGGCTCGCCTACGTCGGCATCGACAACCGGGCGGCGGGCGCGACGGCCGCCTACCTCATGGGCCAGTGGCTGGGCGAGCGCCCCGGCAATGTGCTCACCAGCCTCAGCAGCGGCTTCTTCCGCAACGAGGAGGAGCGCGAGATGGGCTTCCGCAGCGCCATGCGCGCCCGGCACCCGGACCGCGCGCTCGTCGAGATCGCCGAGGGCCAGGGCCTGGATGCCACCCAGTACGACCTCGTCCGGGCCGCGCTGAAACGCGACCCGGACATCCGTGCCGTCTACTCCATCGGCGGCGGCAACATCGCCACCCTGCGCGCCTTCGAGGACGCCGGGCGGGAGTGCGGGGTCTTCGTCGCCCACGACCTCGACCACGACAACACCCGGCTGCTGCGCGAGCACCGCCTGTCCGCCGTGCTCCACCACGACCTGCGCCAGGACATGCGCGAGGCCTGCCACACCGTGATGCGCGCCCACGGCGCCCTGCCGCCCGCGGGACCCACGCAGCCCTCCGCGATCCAGGTGGTGACTCCCTACAACATGCCTACGTCGCTGTGACGTCGGTCCAGGAGCCGCTCTCGGCGGACCGCACCATCGCCTCCAGTACGGCGGCACTGTGCACGGCGTCCGCGAGGGTGGCCCCGTACGACGTGCCCTCGGCGACCGAGCGCAGGAAGCGGTACGCCTCGACGACCTTGAGGTCGTCGTAGCCCATGGCGTTCGCCGCGCCCGGCTGGAAGGCGCCGAACTCGCCGTCACCGGGACCGACGTACACCGTGCTGACGGGCTGGTCCTGGTACGTCGTGCCCCGGCTGACGCGCAGCTCGTTCATCCGGCGGAAGTCCCAGAACACCGCGCCCTTGGTGCCGTGCACCTCGAAGCCGTAGTTGTTCTGCTCGCCGACCGAGACCCGGCAGGCCTCCAGGACGCCCCGGGCGCCGGAGGCGAAGCGCAGCAGGCAGTTGACGTAGTCCTCGTTCTCGACGGGGCCGAGTTCGCCGCCGGAGGCGCGGCTGTGACCGGCCGTGGCGCCGGTGGGGCGGGCCCGCTCCGGCAGGAAGATCGCGGTGTCGGCGGTCAGGGACGCGATGTCGCCGAGCAGGTACCGGGCCAGGTCCGCGCCGTGCGAGGCCAGGTCGCCCAGCACGCCGCTGCCACCCCGCTCCCGCTCGTACCGCCAGGTCAGCGCGCCCTCCGGATGCGCCGCGTAGTCGCTGAACAGCCGGATCCGGACATGCGTGACCGCGCCCAGTTCACCGGTGGTGATCAGCTCGCGGGCCGTCTCGACGGCGGGCGCGTTGCGGTAGTTGAAGCCGACGGCACTTTGCACGCCCGCCTTGGCGACCGCGTCGGCGACCGCACGGGCATCCGCCAGGGTCAGACCGACCGGCTTCTCGATCCAGATGTGCTTGCCGGCGTCGGCCATCGCCACACCGATCTCCCGGTGCAGGAAGTTCGGAGCGGTGATGCTCACCGCCCGCACGCGCGGGTCGGCGGCCACCTTGCGCCAGTCCCGGCTCGTCGAGGCGAAGCCGAACTGGGCGGCGGCCTCCTCGGCTCGGCCGGGCACGTCCTCGGCGACGGTCACGAGCTCCGGCCGCAGCGGGAGCTTCGGGTAGTGGTGCGGGACCCGGGCGTACGCCTGGGTGTGCACCCGGCCCATCCAGCCGAAACCGACGACGGCGACACCGAGCGCTTCCACCATGAGCCCCTCTTTGGACCGGTCCATACCCTGTCCAAGCCACCCTGAGTGGCATCACAGCCGGTGTCAACCCCTTTGACAGCCTCCTGGAACTCATGGAACGGTCCATCCATGAGGCAGCCGACGATCCGGGACGTGGCCGAGCGGGCCGGAGTCTCCAAGTCGCTGGTCTCGCTGGTGCTGCGCGGCTCCGACCAGGTCCGGCCGGAGAAGCGGGAGGCCGTGCTGCGGGCCGTACGGGAACTCGGCTACCGGCCCAATGCCGCCGCGCGCAGCCTGAGCGAGCAGCGCACTCGAACGGTCGGCGTACTCCTGAACGACCTGCGCAACCCGTGGTTCGTCGACCTGCTCGACGGCCTGAACCGGCCGCTGCACGAGCACGGCCTGCACATGCTGCTGGGCGACGCCCGCCTCAACCGCCGTACCGGCCAGGACCTCGCCCGGCCCTTCCTGGACGTCCAGGTCGACGGGCTGGTCGTGGTCGGCACCCTGCCCGACCCGGCCGCGCTCGGCGCCGTCGCCGAGCGCATACCGGTGGTCGTCGCGGGCGCCCGCGAGGCGGTGCCGCCCGGCGTGGACGTCGTCGCAGGCGATGACGAGCAGGGGGCTCGACTGGTCACCGAGCACCTGATCGGCCTTGGTCACCGCCGGATCGCGCACCTCGCGGGCTACGGAGCCGTCGGCGAGCTGCGCCGGCACAGCTTCGAGGCGGCCATGCGCGCCCACGGCCTCGCGGACCGGGCCCTGGTCGAACCCGGCGACATGACGGAGGAGGGCGGTTTCCGCACCGCCGTCCGGCTGCTGAACCGCCCCGAGCGGCCCACCGCCCTCGTCGCCGTCAACGACATCGCCGCCGTCGGCGCGCTGTCGGCAGCCGAGGAGCTGGGCCTGCGCGTCCCGCACGACCTGTCCGTCACCGGATACGACAACACCAGCATTTCCCGGCTGCGCCACCTGTGGCTCACCACCGTCGACAACGCCGGCCACGAGGTCGGCCGCCGCGCCGCCCGCCGCCTGCTCGACCGCTTCGCGGGACACGGGGGAGAGGGGCGAGTGGAGCTCGCCGCGCCCGCCCTGGAGATCCGGGGGACGACGGGGGCGCCGCGCGCGGAGTGAGACCGGAGATCCGGGATGCGAGGCGCACCCGGCCACACGGGCAGGCCCGCACAGGCCACACGGGCACGCCACGCCGGAGTCCGGCGGTGAGCGCCGTTGCCCACGGCTGGGGGCCGCCACTCATCCAAGCGCGGCTGTTGATCCCCCCGACAACGGCCTGTCCCAGGGGCGTAGGCCCCTGGGGACGAACATCGACGGTGCGATCGAGAGCCGTGCAGCCGACCGGCGTCGGCAGGTCGCGGCCGATCTGCGGGACTTCCGGCCGGGCCGGGATCACGACGCCTGGGAAGGCCTGTTAGGGGTACGCGGGACGGGCGATGTGGAACGTCCTCTCTTCGCGGGCCGCCGGCTGCCGGACGACGTCTCGGATCCGGTACGGGAGACAGGCGTCGGCGACTACCGGCACGGGCACACCCACGCCACCTGGGCCGAGGTCCGGGCGGTCGACTGGGGCGCACCCGTCGCCTCCGGGCCCGCCCGGTTCTGGGCGGCTCGGTCCTGGGCGGCTCGCCAGGAGGCGGGTGCCGACGGCCGATCCGCCCCGGCCGGCGTCGTACGGGCGGCACCCGACCTGGGCGAGGCCGCGGCCGACACCTTCGGCGGGCACGTGCTCCTCGCCCCGTCCGAGTGGCCGCCGGGCGGGGAGGTGTACTTGGTCGGCGCGGTGCACCGGCCCGTGGTCCTCACGGCGCGGATGCTCGCACCACCGGACCAGGCTGGGCTCAGGTCCGGGGCGCGATGCGGGAGCTCGCGACCGGCCTCGGGGACGACGACGTACGCCCGGTCGCCCGGTGCGGCCGACCGGCGTACCGGGGAAGGAGCCCGCATGACCAGCGACGCCACCGACACC
The DNA here is from genome assembly GCF_040295365.1 of Streptomyces sp. NPDC002838. NCBI lineage: Bacteria > Bacillati > Actinomycetota > Actinomycetes > Kitasatosporales > Streptomycetaceae > Streptomyces > Streptomyces sp. NPDC002838. The sequence goes on from NZ_JBEOVF010000009.1 coordinate 93,626, forward strand.
ACCGACACCACGGTCACGGACGAGGCGCTGCGCAGTCTGCGCGGCACCGCCGACCCGCGCCTGCGCGACCTGCTGACCGTCCTGATCCGCCACCTGCACGCCTTCGCCCGCGAGACCCGGCTGACCCGGGAGGAATGGGAGCGGGCGATCGGTTTCCTGACGGCGACCGGACAGGCGTGCACGGACACCCGGCAGGAGTTCATCCTCCTGTCGGACGTGCTCGGACTGTCGATGCTCGTCGAGGAGATCAACGGCCACCAGGCCCCCGGCGCCACCGAATCGACCGTGCTCGGCCCGTTCCACATGACCGAGTCCCCGGCCCGCGAACTCGGCGCGAACATCGACCTGGTGGGCGACGGCGAACCGTGCGTGGTCAGCGGCCGGGTCCTGTCCCAGGACGGCACCCCGCTGCCCGGCGCCACCGTCGATGTCTGGCAGGCAGACCGGCACGGCTTCTACGACGTCCAGCGCCCCGACGTCCAGCCCCCGGGCAACGGTCGGGGCCTGTTCACCGCGGACGCGCAAGGCCACTTCCGGTTCCGTACCTGCGTGCCGAGCCCGTACCCGATCCCGACCGACGGCCCCGTGGGCGAGCTCCTCGCGGCCACCGGCCGTCACCCCTACCGGCCCGCCCACATCCACTTCATCGCCTCGGCCGCCGGCCACACCCCGCTGACCACGCACATCTTCGTGGCGGGCAGCGACTACCTCGACTCGGACGCGGTCTTCGCCGTGAAGGACAGTCTCGTACGGGACTTCGCCGAGACCGACGACCCCGTCCTGGCGCGGGAGTGGGGCGTCGCCGGCCCCTTCCGGCACGCACACGTCGACCTCGTACTGGAGCGATCATGAAGGACGCGAAGGGCTTCCTCGACTTCTCCTACGAGACCCGGCCGACGCGGGTCGTCTTCCGGCCCGGCGCCGCCACTTCCGCGACCGCGGGCGAGGCCGAACGGCTCGGCCTGCGGCGGCTGCTGGTGGTGTGCGGCAGCCAGGGCGCGGACATCGCGCGGGCGGTCGCGGACTCCCTCGGCCCGCTGTGCGCGGGCCTGCACGCCGGGGCCCGTGCGCACGTGCCCGTGGAGGCCGCCGACCGGGCCGTGGAGGTGGCCCGGGCGGCCGGCGCCGACGGGTGCGTCGCGGTGGGCGGCGGCTCGGCGATCGGCCTGGGCAAGGCGATCGCCCTGCGCACCGGCCTGCCGCTGATCGCCGTACCCACCACGTACTCCGGCTCGGAGGCGACCTCCGTCTGGGGCCTGACGGAACACGGCGTCAAGCGCACCGGACGCGATCCGGCCGTCCTGCCGCGCAGTGTCGTCTACGACCCCGAACTCACCCTCTCCCTCCCCGTCCCGCTCTCCGTGACCAGCGGCGTCAACGCGATCGCGCACGCCGTCGAGGCGCTGTACGCCCCCGACACCTCGCCCCTGATCGTGTTGATGGCCGAGGAGGGCGTACGGGCGATGGCGCGGGCGCTGCCCGAGGTGGCCGCCGACCCCGAGTCCGTCCAGGCCCGCGGCCGGGCCCTGTACGGGGCCTGGCTGTGCGGCTCCTGCCTCGGCGCCACGACGATGGGCCTGCACCACAAGCTGTGCCATGTGCTCGGCGGCACCTTCGGCCTGCCGCACGCCGAGACGCACACGGTGGTGCTGCCGTACGTGCTGGCGTACAACGCGCCCGCCGTCCCGGACGCGGCCGCCGCCGTCGCCCGCGCCCTGGACACCGAGGACGCCCCGCGGGCCCTGTGGGAGCTCGCCGGCCGGCTCGGCGCACCCCGCTCCCTCGTCGAACTCGGCCTGACCGAGCCCGACTTGGCGCGAGCGGCGGCCCGGACCGCCGGCGAGGTGTACGCCAACCCGCGCTCGGTGACGGCGGACGGCGTGCTCGCCGTGCTGCGGGCGGCGTACGAGGGCGGACCGCCGGAGCCGACCGAGGTCTGAAGACGCGGGGCCGAAGACGCGGGCCTGAAGACGCGGCCGCCTTCGGACGACCGGAGTCACGCATGTGGGCAGGTCGTGCGTGGCATACGGCGGACAAAATTGTTGACAATGTTGTTGGACTAGATTTAGGTTCGACAGGCACTGACTCAGGGAGGGCGCAATGCCGAAAGAAGCCCGTCCGAGCACCGGAGCGCAGGCCAAACAGCATGCGTTCGCGCAGCTGCGGCAGGCGATCCTGCACGGCGACATGGCACCGGCGCAGCGGCTGGTGGAGAACGAACTCGCCGAGCAGTTCGGTGTGACGCGGGCCAGCATCCGCGCGGCACTCATCGATCTGGAGGCCCAGGGCCTCGTCGAGCGGATCCGCAACCGCGGCTCGCGGGTGCGGGTGGTGACCGTGGAGGAAGCGGTCGCCATCACCGAGTGCCGCATGGTCCTCGAAGGGCTGTGCGCGGCGAAGGCGGCGGTCGCGGCCAGCGACGAGCAGCTGGCCGAACTGACGGTGCTGGGCACGGCGATGACCAAGGCCGTGGCCGACGGCGAGCCCGTGACGTACTCCGACCTCAACCACGAACTGCACACCAGGGTCAGGGAGTTCTCCGGTCAGCAGACCGCCCTGGAACTCCTTGAGCGGCTCAATGCCCAACTGGTGCGCCATCGCTTCCAGTTGGCACTGAGGCCGGGACGCCCGCAGCAGTCCCTGAATGAGCATCTGGCGATGATCGAGGCGATCAGGTCCAGGGATCCGCAGGCGGCCGAGGTGGCCGTCCGCGCCCACCTCACCAGCGTGATCGAGGCGCTGCGCGACTGAGTCGTGCGAGGCGGGCGCATACCTGTCCACTCCAAGGAGATCTGAGCAATGACGCACCCAGGCGCGCCCGCCGTCCCACGATCGACACTCGTCGTCACCGCGCACGCCGGGGATTTCGTGTGGCGGGCGGGCGGAGCCATCGCCCTGGCCGCCTCCCGCGGGGAGAAGGTCACCATCGCCTGCCTGACCTTCGGCGAGCGGGGCGAGTCCGCCAAGGCGTGGCGCGAGGGCAGGAAGCTGGAGGAGATCAAGGCGATGCGCCGGAACGAGGCGGAGCGCGCCGCCGCCATCCTCGGCGCCGAGGTCCGCTTCTTCGACGCCGGCGACTACCCGCTGATCGCCACCGTCGAGCTCACCGACAAGCTGGTCGAGGTCTACCGCGAGACCCAGCCCGATGTCGTCCTCACCCACCCGACCGATGACCCGTACAACGGCGACCACCCGACCGCCAACCGCATGGCCCTTCAGGCCCGCGTCCTCGCCCAGGCCATCGGCTACCCGGGGCCGGGCGAGATCATCGGCGCCCCGCCGGTCTTCTACTGCGAGCCGCACCAGCCCGAGATGAGCGGCTTCAAGCCCGAGGTACTCCTCGACATCACCGAGGTGTGGGAGGCCAAGCGCAACGCCGGCCCCAACCTGGGTCTGGCCCACAAGACCATGGCAGAGGCGTACATGCGCCCCTACCCCCAGATCGCCAAGGAGCTGGCATGAGCGGCGTGATCGTCACCAACCCGCCGAAGACGGACGCGAAGGATGTCGAGGCGCTGGCCGGGTTCGGCGTGGCCACCGTCAGTGAGGCCATGGGCCGAACCGGCCTGCTGGGCCCGGAGATCCGCCCGATCCAGCAGGGCGTACGGGTCGCGGGCACCGCGGTGACCGTACTCAGCTGGCCCGGCGACAACCTCATGATCCACGCCGCCGTCGAGCAGTGCGGCGAGGGCGACTTCCTGGTCGTCACCACCACCTCCCCGTCCACCGACGGCATGTTCGGCGAGCTTTTTGCCACCGCGCTGCACCGGCGCGGCGTGCGCGGCCTCGTGATCAACGCGGGCATCCGCGACACGCAGGAGCTGCGGGAGATGGGCTTCGCCGCCTGGTCCCGGGCAGTCTCGGCGCAGGGCACCGTCAAGGCCACCGGCGGCTGCGTCAACGTGCCGGTCGCCATCGACGGCCAGGTGATCCGCCCGGGTGACGTGATCCTCGCCGACGACGACGGCGTGGTCGTCGTACCCCGCGAGCGCGCCCGCGAGACGGCCGAGAAGTCCGAGGCCCGCGAGGCCAAGGAGGCGAAGTCCCGCGCCGCCTTCCTCGACGGTCAACTCGGCCTGGACCGCTACGGATTGCGCGAGAAGCTCGTCCAGCTGGGCGTGACCTACCAGTCGTACGAGGACTACGCCCGGGCGGATGACCACGTGCGCGCCGGAGAGCGGTCGTGACCGCGGAGGTGCGCTGCATGCTGATGCGCGGCGGCACCTCCAAGGGCGCCTACTTCCTCGCCGGGGACCTGCCCGCCGAACCGGCCCCGCGCGACGCGCTGTTGCTGCGCGTCATGGGCAGCCCCGACGAGCGGCAGATCGACGGCCTCGGCGGCGCGCACCCGCTCACCAGCAAGGCGGCGGTGATCTCGCCCTCCGCCGACCCGCGTGCCGACGTCGACTACCTCTTCCTTCAAGTCGCCATCGACAGGCCCGAGGTGAGCACCCGTCAGAACTGCGGAAACATCCTCGCCGGCGTCGGCCCGTTCGCCGTTGAACGCGGGCTGGTCCCGGCGGGGGACGAGGAGACCGCCGTCCGCATCCGCATGGTCAACACCGGCGACTACGCGACGGCGACCTTCCCGACACCCGGCGGCCGGGTGCGCTACACCGGGGATGCCGAGATCTCGGGCGTGCCGGGGAGGGCAGCGCCCGTGGTGATCGAATTCGCGGCGGGTGCGGGGAAGTTGCTGCCCACCGGCAATGTCAGAGACGAGATCGACGGTGTTGCGGTGACCTGCGTGGACAACGGCATGCCGACGGCGCTGATCGAGGCGGCCTCCCTCAAGGTCACCGGCTACGAGTCGCCCGCGGCGCTGGAAGGCGACCGGGAACTGACCGACCGGCTCCGTACGATCCGTCTGGAGGCGGGCCGCCTGATGGGCCTCGGCGACGTCTCGGACGCCACCGTGCCCAAGCTCACGCTGCTCGCCCCGCCCCGCGCCGGCGGCGCGGTCACCACCCGCACCTTCATTCCCGTGCGCTGCCACCCGTCGATCGGCGTGCTCGGCGCGGCGAGCGTGGCCGCCGGCCTGCGGATCGACGGCAGCGTGGGCGCCGACCTCGCGGAACTCGATGCCGGAAGCGACCGCGTTCGCATCGAACATCCCACCGGATTCCTGGACGTCGAGAGCAGCCTCGGGACCACCCCCGACGGCCTGCCCTCCGCCCGCCGTACCGCCGTGGTCCGCACGGCCCGCAAGATCTTCGACGGCATCGTCTTCCCTACGTCCGCCGAGACGGCACCGACACCCCCACCGCTCCAAGGAGGTCAACGATGACTCCGCCGCTCGGCGACATCGCCCACATCGGCCACGCCCAGCTCTTCACCCCGGACCTGGACGCCAGTGTCGGCTTCTTCACCGACTACCTGGGGCTCACCGTCAACGGGCAGGACGGCGACACGGTCTACCTGCGCAGCTTCGACGACTACGAGCACCACAGCCTGGTGCTCACCGACCGCGAGCGGCCCGGCCTCGGCCGGCTCGCCCTGCGCACCTCAAGCGAGGAGGCCCTCCGGCGCCGTATCGCGGCGATCGAGGAGGCGGGCGGCACCGGCACATGGGTCGAGGACGAACCCGGCCTCGGCAAGCTCTACGTCACCACCGACCCGGACGGCCACGAGCACGCCCTCTACTGGGAGAGCGAGTACTACCAGGCCCCCGACGCGCTCAGGCCCGCGCTGAAGAACCAGCCGCAGGCCAAGCCCAACCGGGGCGTGGGAGTGCGGCGCCTGGACCACGTCAACTTCCTCGCCGCGGACGTGCTCGCCAACGCGCATTTCCAGCAGAACGTCCTTGGCGCTCGGCCCACCGAGCAGATCCGGCTCGACACGGGGAAGATCGCGGCGCGCTGGCTGACGTACACCAACAAGTCGTACGACGTCGTCTACACCTCGGACTGGACCGGCTCCACCGGCCGGCTGCACCACATCGCCTTCGCCACCGACACCCGCGAGGACATCCTGCGCGCCGCCGACCTCGCCATCGACACCGGCGTGTTCATCGAGACGGGCCCGCACAAGCACGCCATCCAGCAGACGTTCTTCCTCTACGTCTACGAGCCGGGCGGCAACCGCATCGAGCTGTGCAACCCGCTCACGCGCCTGGTCCTGGCGCCCGACTGGCCGCTGATCACCTGGACCGAGGCCGAGCGCGCCAAGGGGCAGGCCTGGGGTCTGAAGACCATCGAGTCGTTCCACACCCACGGGACGCCGCCGGTCGCCTGAGGGGGACTGCCGAGCACTCCACCTCTCCGTGGCTGAATCGTCGATGAGATTGTTGACAAAACGTTGACGTTCATGGTCTAGCAGTCGCTGGTCGGCGCGCACTGAGGGCACCAAGCCCCCCGACCAAGGGGACTCCCGCGGCCCCCAAGGTGTGGCGCGAACTGACGGAGAACGCCGAGAAGTTCGGGCTCACTCCTCCCACGCCCGTCGTCTGACCGCAGAGGCCCAAGGTCGCCGGCCGTTCGGGGACGGTCGGCGACCTCGGATCCCTCAGATGTGGACCGCCTTCCGTATGTGGCGGGCGATCAGGGTATAGGTCTTCCGGGCCTTCTCGTCGTCCGACGTGTCGTAGCCGTGGTCGGCTCCCGGCACGTCGTGGTGTTCCACGAGCGCCCCGTCCATCCGCAGCCGGTCGGCGTAGCGCTCGCCCTCCCCCCTGAGGAGGTCGAACGCGGCGGTGATGACCAGCGCCGGAGCGATGCCGGTCAGATCCGCGGTGTCCGACGGATGGGCGGGCGACACGAGCCGGTCGGTGCGCTGCCGCACGTCCGGGACGTACGACGTGTCGAAGACGTCGGCCATCCAGGGCCGCAGCCCGGGCTTGTCGACGGCGGCGCGCTTGTCCTTGGCGTGGGTGGCGAGGTCCAGCGGGGGATAGTGCAGGACCTGGAGCGCGATCGAGGGGCCGCCCTCTTCGAGTGCCTGGCGCGCGACGGCCGCCGCGAGTCCGCCGCCGGCGCTCTGCCCGCCCACCGTGAGCCGGCCGCCGTCCCAGCCCTGATCCATGCCGTGTTCGGCCACCCAGCGGACGACTTCGTACGCCTGCCGGGGCGGGGCCGGGAAAGGGTGCTGCGGGGCGACCACGTAGTCCACGTTGATCACCGCGACCCCGGCCTCGGTGGCGAGGAGGCGGCACAGGGGGTCGTCCAGCTCCGTGAGTGTCATGACGTATCCGCCGCCGTGGAAGTTGACGTGCACCGGTGGCGCCGGTTCCTCGGCCGCGGGCAGGTACACCGTCGCCCGGGCCGGGGCGACCGACGTGGGGATCGTCAACTCCCTCACGTTGCGCGGGAATTCGGGGAAGCGGGCGTGCGAGGCCGCCGCGGAGCCGCGCCCGCCGGAGCGCCGGTCGGCGAGGTCGGTCATCCGTTGCATCGTCTTGGCGGCGAGGGCGGCCACCGCCGGCCGGGCCAGGAGGGACATGTGGCTCCGTTCGCTGGAACTGTGGCGGCACACGGGAATCCGCCCTACACTAGAGAACTTACTTGAGTCAGGCAATAAAAATCCAGACCGCTGTCGGCGCAATGCGGGGGAGGGCCGGCTCAGCGGGTGGTGCGCACGCCGTCGAGGGCGACGGACAGGACCCGGTCGCGCTGGGTGTCGTCGTCGAAGGTCGTCCCCGTGATGCCCGCGATCATGCGCAGCAGGTCCACGAAGTTCATGTCGGTGCGGGCCTCGCCGGCTCGCTGGGCCCGCTCGAAGAGCGGGCCGCCGGCCGCGTACATCGACTCGCGGCAGGCGGCGAAGATCTCCGACTCGTCGTTGAGGGCCTCGCGGACGGCCCGCTTGGTCACCATGTAGCCCGCGAACCGGTCCAGCCAGGCCGTCAGCGCCTCCCACGGCTCCAGGTCCGCGACCTCCAGGGCCACCCCGCACAGGGCGTTCACCTCGTCGGCGTAGACGCTCTCGAAGAGATGGCGGCGGGTGGGGAAGTTCCGGTAGAGCGTGCCGATGCCGACGCCCGCGCGGCGCGCGATGTCCTCAAGGGACGCCTCCGCGCCGTGCTCCGCGAACGCCTCGCGGGCGGCGGCCAGCAGTGCGTCGTAGTTGCGGGCCGCGTCCTTCCGGTGCGGTCGCCGGGACGCGACGATCTCGCTGACGGGGAACGGCTGGGCGGTCACTGGTGCCTCCCGGGGCGGGGCTCGGTTGAAGCGGAGGTTCGCCTCCGATAGAGTGGAGGTGTACCTCCACTTTACCAGTTCACCTTTCCGCGACCGCTCGTCGCGGCCGTTCGGCGTGCCCGTGTCGCTCTTGGTGCGCACCGGGTCCGTACGGCCGTGCTCTGGGCTTCGGCCGCCCCCCTGTGTTCGGAGAGGCTTCTTCATGCCCCGCAAGTCCCCTCGCCTCACCTTCGCCGTGCTCGCGACCGGTGCCGGCGTGTTCTCCATGCTGCAGTCGCTGATCGCGCCGGCCCTGCCGACCGTTCAGCACGCGCTGCACACCTCGCAGTCCACCGCGACCTGGGTGATGACGGCGTATCTGCTGTCCGCCTCGGTCTTCACCCCGATCCTCGGCCGCGTCGGCGACCTGATCGGCAAGAAACGCACCCTCGTCGCCGTCCTCGTGACGGTGGCCGTCGGCTGTCTGCTCGCCGCGCTCGCGCCGACCATCGGCCTACTGATCGTCGCCCGGGTGGTGCAGGGCGTCGGCGGCGCGCTGTTCCCCCTCTCCTTCGGCATCATCCGGGACGAGTTCGCCCCCTCCGAGGTGAGCGGCAGCATCAGCAACCTGTCCGCGGTGATCGCCGCCGGCGGCGGCGTCGGCATGGTCGCGGCCGGACCGATCGTGTCCGCGCTCGACTACCGGTGGCTGTTCTGGATCCCCGTCGGCATCGTCGCGGTCGCCACGCTCATCGCCGTACGCTATGTGCCCGAATCGCCCAACCGGGCGGAGGGGAGCGTCAATTGGCTCGGTGCCGGGCTGCTGTCGGCCTGGCTCGTGGCGCTGCTGCTGCCGCTCAGCCAGGCGAGCGTGTGGGGCTGGGGCTCGGCCCGGGTGCTCGGCCTGTTCGCCGCGGCCGTCGTGCTGTTCGCGCTGTGGCTCTCCAGCGAGGCCCGTTCCCGCACCCCGCTGATCGACCTGCGGGTCATGCGGCTGCCCGCCGTGTGGACCACCAACACCGCCGCGCTGCTGTTCGGCGCGGGCATGTACGCGATCTGGTCCTTCCTGCCCGGCTTCGTGCAGACGCCGTCGTCGGCCGGGTACGGCTTCGGCGCGAGCGTGACCGCCGCAGGGCTGCTGATGCTGCCCATGCTGGTGGCGATGTTCCTTTCGGGCGTGCTCAGCGGCCGTCTGGAGCCGGTCCTGGGCGCCAAGGCGCTGCTCGTGGCCGGTGCCGCGCTGGGTGCGGTCGCCTGCGGCTTCCTCGCCCTCTGGCATGACGAGCAGTGGCAAGTCGCCGTCGCGGCGGGCGTGTTCGGCCTCGGCATCGGACTCGCCTTCGCCTCCATGGCCAACCTGATCGTGGGCAGTGTCCCCGCCGACCAGACCGGCGCCGCCACCGGCATGAACGCCAACATCCGCACCATCGGCGGATCCGTCGGCGCCGCGGTCACCAGCGTCCTGGTCACCGGCCGCCTCCAGCCCTCGGGCCTGCCGTACGCCTCCGGCTACACCCACGGCTTCACCCTGCTCGCCCTGCTCTGCCTGGCCGCCGCCCTGGCCGCACTGCTCGTCCCGGTCCGCCGCGGCGCCCGCACGACCGGCACGCCCTTCGCCGCGGGGGACACGACAGGCGCGGACCAGCGACCGGCCGTGATTCCCGGCGCACGCGGCTGACGGGCGCACAGCGGGCCGACCCGCGCCTATGAGGTAGGGTTGATCCGCGCGCTCTCACGGGCGACCGTGGAGAGCGCATCGGGACGTGGCGCAGCTTGGTAGCGCACTTGACTGGGGGTCAAGGGGTCGCAGGTTCAAATCCTGTCGTCCCGACGGTTGTGATGTCTCAGGACATCGGAGAAACCCTCGAACCTGCGGGTTCGAGGGTTTCGTCGTGTTCGTGGGGTTTTGGGGTGGGTAGTCGCGGGTGGGGCCGATGATCAGCTCGCGCAGGAGTTCTCCGCTGGTGGCGGCGACTGTGCGGAAGGATCTCCGTGTCGGTGCCAGTTGTGTCGGCGAGCGGGTAGTGGGTGAAGTCGGCCTGCGAGGTCTCGTTGCCCAGTGCGGCCTGGAAGCGGATGCAGGGCGAGCGGGGCCGCTTGGCGGGTTCGTGCGTGACAGCTCGTGCCGGGTCAGGTAGCGGCTGATGTTGGCCCGCGACACGGTGCGCTGATGATGGTGGGTCAGGTGTCTGGCGCGTGTCGGGTCCGGCGTCCGGGCCCTGCTCCGTCAACGGCTTTCGGGGCCTGATGACCCTCGCCGTTTCAGCGGGTGGGGCCGGGTGGGCAGGCATACGTGGCGGCGGATGCGGATGCGGATCGGTCGGGGCTGCGGTGTCCGGGGCGGAGAGATCAGCGCACGGCGCCGTCCCTGCCGGGACCATCGGCATGGAGGAAGCCGCCTGTGCGGTGGCTGCCGCCGAGGATGCGCACGCAGCCACCGCAGGGGAAAGGCGGGGAGATCACGCCTTTTCGGACGCCGTGGCTTCCGGGTGCGGGCGGCGCGGGATGCCGAGGGCGCACAGGGCGCCCGCGAGGACGACCGCGACGCCGACCCACACCGCGGGGCGCAGCCCGTCGACGAACTGCTGGGGGTTCCGCGTGCTGCCGTGCGCCACGAACACGGTGCTCAGGACGGCGATGCCGAGGGCTCCGCCGACCTCCCGGACGGTGGTGTTGGCGCCGGACGCCTTGCCCGCGTGCTCCTGGGCGACCGAGCCGAGCACCACCGCGGCCGTCGGGGCGAACACGAAGCCCATGCCGACGCCGGCCACGATCATCGGGCCGACCAGGGAGGAGTACGCGGTGTCGGTGTCCGCGACCAGGTTGATCCAGCCGAGGCCCACACCCTGGAGGAAGAGCCCGAGGGCCATCAGGCGGCCGCCGCCGACCTTGTCGGTGAGGAGGCCGGCGACGGGGGCGACGAACATCGGCATCAGGGTCCAGGCGAGCGTGCGCACACCAGCCTCCAGCGGCGTGCGAGGGGGCACGATCTGGAGGTACTGGGCGAGGAGGAAGAGCGAGCCGAAGACGCCGAAGTACATGGCCGCGGAGACGACGTTGGTCAGGGTGAAGGCCCGTACGCGGTAGAAGGACAACGGCAGCATCGGCTGCGGGGCCCTGGCCTCCCAGGCGACGAACGCGGCCAGCAGCACCGCGCCGCCCGCGAACGCGCCGAGCACCGTCTGCGAGGTCCAGCCGTCGGTCTCGCCGTGCACGATGCCCCACACGACCGCGCACAACCCGGCGGCGGCCAGCAGCATGCCGACGAGGTCGAGTCGGATGCCGGGAAGCGAGCTCTCGCGCAGTGCGAACAGGACCAGCGGGATGGCGATCACGCACACCGGCACGTTGATCCAGAAGATCCAGCGCCAGTCCAGGCCGTCGACCACGGCGCCGCCCACCACCGGGCCCATCGCGACGGCCAGACCGCTCACGCCGGACCACACACCGAGCGCCATGCCGCGCAGCCGCTCCGGCACGGCATGCGACAGCAGCGTCAGCGACAGCGGCATCACGGCCGCGGCCCCGAAGCCCTGGAGCGCGCGGAAGGTGATCAGCTGCTCGCTGGTGTCCGCCAGGCCGCAGCCTATGGAGGACAGCGTGAACACGACGATGCCGAGCACGAAGACCCGGCGGCGGCCGAAGCGGTCACCGAGCGCGGCACCCGTCATCAGCAGGCAGGCGAAGCTGAGAACGTAGGCGTTGACGAACCACTGGAGCTGCTGGGTGGAGGCGTCGAGGTCGACGGCCAGGGTGCGCAGTGCGGTCGAGACGACGAGGTTGTCGAGCGCGACCATGAACATGGGCACGCTGGCCGCGACGATCGCGAGCCACAGCGGCACGCGCCGCCCCTCGCGCGGCGGGGCGTCGGCCGCCTCCTCGACGACGGCGTTCTGTTCGGAGAGGGTCATGCGGGTCACTCCTGTGGGGGTGCTGAGCGGTGTTGAGGGACAGAGGTCAGGCCGCCGTGGGCCCGTCGGTGTTCTGCGCGTCCGCGCGCTCCCGCTCGGCCAGCCGGCGCCGGGCGTCCGACCAGTCGATGGGCAGGTCCGCCGCGGGAACCTCCCAGAACGTGAAGACCGAGCGCCTCATGGTGGGCCGCAGGCCGTTCATGATCGAGCGGTGCGGCTCAGTCTTCGCGTACGTGTAGAGGGCCTCCTTGTCCTCCCATGCCGACAGCGTCCAGAAGGTGCGCCCGAGCGGCTCGGCGATCAGGGAAGCGCCGAACGCGCCGGGCGCGCCGGTCACCTGCTTCCAGGCGGTGAGCGACCGCAGGAAGAAGCGGGGGACGTCGGCGAAGGAGCGGACCTCCAGGCGGGATGCCATCACGAACGCCTCGGCGTCCGGGGCGGGGGTGTCGACGGTGGTCCAGCGCAGGGTGGGCATGGCTGCGGCCTTCTTCCGGCAGAGGCAGGCAGGGGCAGGGAAAGGGTGGGACGGAGGGGCCCTTGAGACCCTTTGGATACTTCAACTATCCATGTTAGACAGTGAAGGTGTCCAATGACCAGAGCGGAGCCGTCCCGATGCGTTTGTCCGACCTGAGCCGCCGCAGCGGCGTCTCCGTCACGACGATCAAGTACTACCTCCGCGAGGGCCTGCTCCCGCCCGGCCGGCAGCTGTCCGCCACCCAGGCCGAGTACGACGAACAGCACCTGCGCAGGCTGCGGTTGATCCGCGCACTGATCCGCGTCCGGGGCCTGTCCGTCAGCACCACCCGCGATGTGCTGCGGGCCCTGGAGGAGCACACCGGCGACACCCACATCCTCCTCGGCCTCGCCCTCGGCTCGATCCGGATCGCGCAGGAGCCCGAGGCGGACGCCCCGGAACCGGCCGAAGTGGACGCGCTCATCAAGGAGCTGGGCTGGCAGGTGCACGAGTCCGCACCGGCCAGGACCACCCTCGCCGAGACCCTGACCTCGCTGCGCACGCTCGGCAGCGCGATGGACTGGCGCGCGCTGCTGCCGTACGCGCGGCTGGCCGAACGGACCGCGGCCGTCGACCTCGACCAACTGGAGGGGATCGACGACCCGTTGGAGGTGGCGGAACGCGCGCTCCTGCTGACCGTCCTCCTGGAACCCGCGCTGCTGGCGCTGCGGCGCATGGCCCAGGAGAACGAGTCGGCACGGCGGCACGCCGAGGACTGAAATCGGCTCAGCCCAGCTCGCTCAGGAGCTGTGCCGCCGCGTCCGCGCCGGACGAGAACGCGGCCTCGTGGGAGCCGATCAGGTCCGGGCCCAGCTGCTTGGAGTGGAAGTACGACCCGGCCAGCTTCACCCGGGGCCCCTCGTTGGCCTGGTAGATCACGGACTGCCGCTCGCGCACCGCCACGTCGATGACCGGGTGGGTGTAGTCGAACTCGGCGATGACCGATTCGGGGTCGAGTTCACGGGGCGGGTCGAGGACGACGAAGTAGTCGTTCTCCGCCGTGAAGTCCTGCAGCTTGTTCAGGTAGTAGGTGACGAAGCAGTGGGTCTCGCCGTCCACCTGGACCTTTCCGTAGTTCCAGGCCAGCCAGCTCTCCCGGGCGGTGGGCATCAGGGAGGGGTCGGTGTGGAGCACCGCCTTGGAGCGGCTGTAGCGGATGCCCTCCAGCGCCGACCGCTGCCCGTCGGTGGGGTTCTCCAGCAGGGCGAAGGCCTCGTCGGCGTGGGTGGCCAGCACCGCGTAGTCGAACGTCGTGGTGCCGGACGCGGTGGTCACGGCGACCCCGTCAGCCTCCTGTCGGACGGCGGTCGCGGGCTGGGACACGCGCAGGTCGGGACCGATCGCCGCGAGCGCCTTGCGGACGTAGGAGATCGAGCCACCGCCCACCGTCCGCCAGTCGACCCGCCGCCCCCCGAGTCCGCCCTCGCCGTGGCCGACGAAGAACGCGATCACCGTGGCCGCCGGTATCTCCCAGACCAGCTCCGCCGGCACCGACCAGACGGCGGAGCAGAGCATGATCAGGTACGAGTGGCGGAACTCCTTGCTGTATCCGTTCTGGTCCAGGTACTCGCCCATCGACATGTTCGCCCGGCCGCGTACGAAGTCACGGCGGCCCTCCTCCTGGAAGCGGCGTGCCTCCCGCCAGACGTTCGGGAATTCGGGGTACCGCGCGGCGTAGCGCTCCTGGATCGAGGCCTCGTCCAGTTCGAGGTCGCCGGTGCCGAACTCCAGTCCGCTGTCGAGGTCGAAGAAGGTGAAGCCTCCGGGGTGGGGGACGGTCTCGACGCCGAGTTCGTCGAAGAAAGCGGTGAGCCGCGGGTAGGCGGGCTGGTTGAAGACGATGAACGCCGTGTCCAGACCGAGGACGCGGCCGTTCTCCTCGACCTCCACCGTGTTGGCGTGGCCGCCGGGGCGGGGCTCGCGCTCGAAGACGGTGATCCGGGCGCGGTCGCGCAGACGATAGGCGGCGGACAGCCCGGCGGGGCCGGCGCCGATCACGGCGATGTTCAGCGGAGTGTGCTGGGACATGGGAGATCCTTACCTGTAGGGGGGAGTTACGTGGGTGGCGTTTGTGCGGTCCAGGCTGGTTCGCGGCAGCGCAGGGGGCCGCCGTCCTCGGTCGCGACGGCCACGAGATGGTGCGGGGACGGGCGCAGCAGGGCGATGTGCCAGCGGGCCGCCACGGCCGGCCGGCGGTGGTCGGTGACGGAGAAGCCTCCGGCGTCCCGGCGCCGGAAACCGAGACCCTCGAGGCCCTCCGCCATGCCGACACCCAGCCCCTTCAGGTACGCCTCCGTCAGCACCCACCGCTCGCTCACGGCGGCGCCGCAGACACCGCCGAGGAAGGCGTTCAGCAGCCGTGTCTTCTCGTCGTCGAAGGGCACGCGCTCCACGTCCACGCCGCAGCCGCGCCCACGAGCCACCACACAGACGATCAGGCCGTCGGTGTGGGACAGGTTGAAGCGCAGCCCGTCGTGGTCCGCGGCGAGTTCCGGACGCCCGTGCCGGGTGACGGCGAACCGCCAGGTGTCCGGCGGCAGCCCGGTGCGGGCGCTGAGGGCCAGGCGGCACAGCAGGCGCCCGCCCAGGAAGCGGTGCCGGGAGGCGGCGCGCAGCAGCCTGCCGTGGCGTGTGCGCTCGTCCGGGGTGAGCAGGTCCAGGCCGCCCATACTCAGCGCCAGCTCCTGAACCCGGTGCTCGGGCATTGTCCAGAGGTCCACCGCCCGCGCATCGTCGAGCCGGGCCGTGGTCCGGGGCGGCGAGGTCACGTCGTACTCCTCGGTCGGGCCGGGCTCAGTGGCGGGCGGCGGTCTGGTCGACCGTGCGGGGGGCGAGCGGGAACTGCCAGTACGAGAAGAGGCGGTCCTCGCGGTGCAGGTGGCGCAGCACCCGCATCGCCTCGTCGATCACGCTCTGGTCGGTGACCGCCTCGTGCGGACGCAGGTGCCTGCGCAGCCGTTCGAGCTGGAGCAGCAGCAGCGCACCGCTCGGCAGCGGCTCCTCCATCGCCGCGTGCGAGTGGACGAAGGTCAGGACGCACGCGGCGGCGGCGTGCACGAGGCAGTACTCCTTGGCCAGGTCGAACAGCTCGGCGCACTGGCCGAAGTCGCGGCCCAGCCGGGAGCGCAACTCCTCGCAGCGGGTGGTGAGCGAGCCGAGGTGGTCGAACAGTTCCGCGGCCACGTCGGCGGCGCGCAGCAGCCGTTCGCGCTCGTCGTCCTCCTTGCAGTCCTCCGCCAGGGAGCGCAGCCTGCCGATCCCGTCGGGCGCCGCGAGCACCGTGTCGTCCCGCCCCCGGCAGGACAGCTCCTGCTTCCAGGGCTCGTACGTCGGCATGGGCCGGGTGATGCCGTACAGGACGGCGGCCCGCTCCTCGGCCGTGCGCCGGATGCCGTCGTCCGCCGGTGCGGAGGTGGCCGTCGCGAGCAGGGGCCGCAGCTGCTGGCCGAGGTTGCGCAGGTTCACCACGGTGTTGCCGTCGGCGAAGTTGGCCACCAGCAGATCGCGCAGCATCTTCTGGAACACGCCGTAGTGCGGGTGGCCGCGCAGGAAGAAGCGGGCGCCCAGCACCACCGACAGCTGCGACATGGTGCGTTCCATCAGCGTCGGCACGAAGTACTTGACCACCGACGACCCGATGCTGACCTGCTCGGGTGTCACCTGCAGGGCGCGCACGGCACCGAGGCTGACCGCGTCGGCGACCATCAGGTCGGCGAAGCACTCGGTGATCTGGCGCCGGCTGTAGGGGATGTCGCTGACCGGCCGGCCGAACAGGATCCGGCCCTCGGTGAAGTCCAGGGTCAGCCGCAGTCCGGTGTCGACGGCCGACATGGCGATGCAGCTGATCTGGGCACGGGCGATCTGGGTGGCCTTGAGGGCGATCTCCAGCCCCTGGCCCTCGGCACCGATCCGGGCCGACTCGGGGACGAACAGTCCGCTCACCCGCAGGCCGCTGATGTCCATGCCGCGCAGTCCGTGCAGCCGCTCGCGGGGCAGCTCCGCCACCGTCCCGACCGGGGCGGTGCGCTTGTCGAGGACGAAGAGCGAGAAGCCGGCCGGGCCGCCGCGCTCGCTCGTGCGGGCGATCGCGGTCATTCCGTCGGACCAGGTGGCGTTGCCGATCAGCCACTTCTCGCCGGTCAGCAGATAGCCGCCGTCGACCCGCTCGGCGGTCATCGAGTTGGCCAGCAGATCACTGCCGTAGGCGCGTTCCGACAGCCCCCAGGACAGCCGGTAGCCGTGGACGATGTCGTGGACCATCCGCCGCTTCTGCTCGTCGGTGCCGGCGATCCAGAGCGGCATGAAGCCCAGGTTGGTGATGATCAGGGCGGTGGCGGTGGTCGGATCGCGGCGGGCGACCAGGCGCAGCAGGTTGAACTCCGCCTCCACGTCCCCGGACCGGCCGCCCTGCTCGCCGGGGAGGGCGTACTCGGGGACGCCCCAGGCGCGCAGCGCGCCCACGAAGTCGTACGGGTACGTCTCGCGTTCGTCGTACTCCAGGATCGTGCGGTACGACATCGGGCTGTCCGGATCGTGCGGGTCGCCGAGGTGTTCCTCGAGCCGCACCGCCAGCTCGGTCAGGTCGGCCTTGGGCATGAGCGCCTCTCCTCAGGACTCGGCCGCCACCCGCACGGGGGCGGCGGTGAACAGCAGGCCGCCCGCGCGCAGCGCGGACAGGGCGTCGACGGCGGGCAGCAGGTCGGGGCCGTGGCGGCGCGGGTCGACGCCGTCCGCGCGGGCGAGAAGGAAGGCGAGGGCCGCCCGCAGCCAGCCGGACGCGCCCGGCTCGCCGCCGTACAGCGACCGGTCGCGGTTGTGCCACCACAGGTGGACGCAGGCGGACGCCGCGTGCAGCCAGGCGTAGCGCTCCGCGAGGTCCACCAGGGCGTTGGGGTCGGCGCCGGGCCGTCGTACGGCGGCGGCCTCGCAGCCGAGCGTGGCGACGGCGCCGGCCAGTCGGTGCACGAGCGCGGCCGTGCGCGGGTCGGCGAGCTGCTCGCAGGCCGCGTCGGCGGCCTCGGGCAGTCCGCCGAGGACGGGATCCGCGCCCCGCGCGACGAGGTCCAGCCGGGTCGGCTCGTACGGCGGAAGCTCGGCGTCGAGAGCGAAGATCCGGTGCAGGGGGTCCGGGTCGGGCACCTCGTCGCGGGTGACGAGGGTGGGGATCTGTGCCGCGTAGGCGCGCAGGTTGGCCAGCGGGCTGGCGTCGATCACCCGGACCACCGCCGTGTCCCGCTGGAGTTTCTGGAACAGCCCGCCGCCCGGCGCCTGTTCGCGCAGGACCGAGCGGGTGGCGAGCACGGTCGCGCAGCGCCGGACCAGTTCGTCGCTCGCCTCCGCCACCACGTGCTTGGCGGCCAGGGCCCACACACTGAACACCTCGGGTACGACGTGGACGCCCCGGGCGGCGGCCAGCGCGACCGCGTCCGCCGCCAGCAGCGCCGCCGAGGCGACGGCCAGTTCGCGGCGGGCGTGGGGGGTCTCGGCCAGGGGCGTGCCGGAGGTGCGGCGCCCTTCGGTGAGACGACGTTCGTGGGCGAAGCCCAGGGTGAGGCGCAGCGCGCTGTCCGCGATGCCCAGGCTGCCGGCCATGCTCATCAGACGGACGGCCTGCTGGGCGAGGATGGCCACTTCCAGGCCCTCGCCGACCTTGCCCACCAGAGCGTCCTCGGGCACCGGAAGTCCGGTGAAGCGCAGCCGCGCGGTGTCCACGCCGCGCATGCCTCCCGTGCGCGGGGCGGGTTCGCGGAGCAGCCCGTCCGCTTCGGGATCCAGAAGGTACGCCGAGAAGGCGCCCGGCCCGCGCTCACCGGTGCGGGCCACCACGTAGACGGCCTCGCAGCGCATGCCGTTGCCGACCATCCACTTCTCGCCGTGCAGCCGCCCGTCCTCGTCGAGACGCACCTCGCCCGCCAGCAGATCGCTGCCGTGCGCGGCCTCGGTCAGGGCGAACCCCACCGAGCCGCCACGGGTCAGGATCTGAGCCACCCGCCGACGCTGCTCCTCGCTGCCGTGCAGCTGGAGGCAGGTGGCGGCGATGATGCTGAACATCGTGCCCGGCATGACGTTCACGTCCCGGCGGGCCGCCGCACGCACCAGCGTCAGGCTGCGGTCGAACGAGTCGAACACCCCGCCCCACTCCTTGGGCAGGTAGTTGAGGTGGAAGCCCGCCGAGACCAGCGCGCGGCACAGGTCGTCGGGGTGGGCGTCGGCCTCGTCCCGGGCGACGGCGGCGGCGAAACCGTACGGGTTGCCCGGGTCCCCGGGATCCCCGAGCAGCCTCTCCACGTCCTGCGGTGTCAGCCCGCTCATCCGGCGGCCTCCATGAGGGCGGCCGGCTCCAGCGGCACCGGGCGGTAGTCCGCCGCGTACGCCGGGATGGTCACGCCCGCGGTGGCGAGCTGGGCGATCCGGGTGTGGAAGGCCGCGCCCCGCATCAGATGGTGCGCAACATCGGCCACCGTCCTGTTCCCGGGGGTCTTGAGGTAGCTGCCGGAGACCCAGGCATTGAAGCTGCCCATCGCCGGACCGCACCAGATCTGGTAGTCGGCCTTCCGGTCGGCCTGCCCGGTCACCGCCCAGCGCGAGGCCATGCCCAGGTACCAGCGGAACACCAGCGCCATCTTCCGTTTGGGGCTGTCGCCGGCCCGGCGCAGCTGGTCGGGGTCGCGCCGGCCGAAGTACTCGACGCACTCCTTCCAGACCTCCTCCAGTGGACGCCGGAAGACCTGGGACTCCAGCCGCTCGCGCTCCTCGCCGGGCAGTGCGTGCAGGCCGTCGTAGGTCTGGTACAGCCGGTACAGCTGCTGGGCCCGCATCGCGAACATCGAGCCCCGGCGCAGGACTTGGAGTTCCACGCCCATCTCGAACATGTCGGCCGCCGGCGCCATCACGCAGTCCGTGACGTCCGCCTGCGCGAGCAGCGCGCGGGCGGCCGGGGAGGTGCCGGACTCCAGACAGGACTGGTTGACGGAACCCGTCACCACGTAGGCGGCGCCCATCGCGAAGGCCGCGGCGATGGCGGTCGGAGTGCCGAGGCCGCCGGCCGCCCCGACCCGGATCGGGGTGGTGTAGCGGTGCTCGTGCTGGATGTGGTCGCGCAGCCGCAGGATCACCGGGAAGAGCGCCGGGAGCGGACGGCGGTCGGTGTGACCGCCGGAGTCCGCCTCCACGGTGATGTCGTCGGCGAGCGGCAGGTGGTGGGCGAGCCGCGCCTGCTCATGGGTGATCAGACCGTCCCGCAGCAGGGTGTCGACCAGCGCGGCCGGTGCCGGACGCATGAACCGCTCGGCGGTCTCGGCCCGGGACACCTTGGCGACGACCTTGTGGTCGGCCACGATCCGGCCCGAGGGGTCCCGCCTGAGCCCGGCCAGCCGGTAGCGGACCAGATGCGGGGTCAGACCGAGGAACGCGGAGGCCTCCACGCACCGCACGCCGTGCCGCAGGAACAGCTCGACCGCCTCCCGCTCCAGCCGTTCCTCGCTGGGGCTGTGGATCAGGTTGACGGCGTACGGCAGCCCGGGGATCTCGGCGGCGAACCGGGCCAGCGTCTTCTCGATGGTCCGCGGCAGCAGGCCGGCCGCGCCGAAGGAGGCGAGGAAGCCCTGCTCGGCCAGGGCGATCACCAGATCGGCGGAGGCGATACCGCCGGCCATCGCGCCGGCCATGTAGGACTGCCGTACTCCGTGCGCGGCGCGGAACTCGGCCGAGCCGAGCCGGTTCGGGGGCAGGGCCGGCGCGGCGGCCAGGACGCCCGGCCCTTCCCCGCCCGCGGCCGCCGTGCCTCCGGCGGCCGCGCCGATGCCCTGCGCCGTGGACACGATGAAGCAGGGCTGCTCGACCTGGGACAGGACCTGATGGATCCCGGCCGGATCGACGCTCGGGTACCCGTCTCCGTACCAGCGGAGCGGGGCCTGTGTCGTGCTCATGGGTAGACGATCTCCTCGGCTCTGCCGGACGTCAGTCGGCTTCGGGGCGGACTTCGATGGCCACGTCGGTGAGTTCGTAGATGCGCAGGCCCGGCTTCCACAGGTCCGCGTCGGCGATCAGCAGCAGCCGGTCCGCCTCCTTGCGGACCTCCTTGACGTGCACGTCGAAGAAGAGCTCGCGGTCGTCGCGCAGGATCTGCCCCCGGTACTTCCAGGACATCTCCACGTCGGTGGCCATGGCGAAGCGGGGCCGGGGCATGCCCTCGGCGAGGTTCTGCTCCAGGGCGAACAGGCGCAGCGCCTGCAGCACCGCCTCGACCCCCAGCGAGCCGGGCATCACCGGGTCGCGGTGGAAGTGGCAGTCGAAGTACCACTCGTCGGGGCGGATGCCGCGGTGCCCGTGCAGGTAGCCCGCGCCGTGGCGGCCTCCGTCCGCCACCAGGTCGACCCGGTCCACCAGGTCGAACCGGCCGCCGGGCAGGCGGAGTTCGCCGCCCTCGGTGTCCCGGAAGGCGGGGGAGTCCTGGGACAGGTCGATCCGCTTCACCCGGCCCGCCGCCGGCTGCTCCGCCTCGATCCACGGCTGGACATAGGTGCCGTTGTCGAGGCCCACCTGGTGGGACAGGGCGGCGGCGCTGAAGTACCCGAAGAGCGACTCGCCGGAGTAGAAGACCTCGCCGTCGGCGGACAGCTCGTAGGAGAAGTTCTGCAGCACCGCTCCGGACACCACGCTCGTCATCAGCAGCTTCGAGTGGTGGCGGATGGTCTTGCCGCGCAGGTCGATGTCCTTGACCAGCGCGGCGCGGCCGTCGAGGTTGCGGATGGAGTACTCCTCCTCGGGCTCGCGCAGGGTGGCGCCCAGGTAGTAGCCGAGGAAGATGGCGGCCTGCAGCGAGCTCTCCATGTACACGCAGTTCGGCATGTACGGCGAGGAGTTCTCGCGGTAGTACCAGGCGTCGTCCGGCGAGTCGTACTCGGTGACCATCTCCGAGCCGGGGCCCAGGTCGCCGCGCGTGCCCTTGAGGGACATGACCCGGTCGACGAACTGGAAGTCGCCGTTGGGGATGTAGGGGGCCCGGGTGGTGCGGTAGACCTCGAACTCCGGGCCCATCGCCATGTCCAGCAGGCCCTTGGCGGAGTGGGCCAGGTGGAGTTCGTTGATCATGGCGGGCTCGCCGTCGCGGTTGCGGCGGCCGAGGAACTCCGGGACGCCGCCGGTCTCCGGCCGGTACGGCGTGCCGGGCTTCTCCACGATCTGCAGGCCGAGGTTCTGCATCCGCACCACCGGCTTGTCCCCGAGGTAGACCAGGACGTCCGCGATCACCGTGGGCCGCGGCAGCAGGGTCAGCTCGGTGACCTCCACCTCGTAGCGGATCTCGGCGTCCTTCGGGGTGACCTGGCCGCGCACCTGGACGTCGATGCGCCGGTCGGTCACCGTCTGGAAGCGCGCGTCCGGCAGCGTGAGGTGCATGCCCTGGTGCATCAGGTAGATCTGCAGCAGCTGGACGGCTCCCTCGGCGATCAGGGAACCGGCGAGCACCGGGTCGTCCGGGAAGTGGCAGGTGAAGTACCAGCCGTCCGGCTGAAGGTGCTTCACGGCGCTGAGCGAGCCCAGCTCGCACGGTCCGCCCTTGCGGTCGATGGTGACCTCGTCGACCATGCGCAGCCGCTCGTCCGGCAGGCGCAGTGCCGGGTTGATCCCCGGGTCCTGCGCGTGGTCGGGGCCGAAGACCTCGCCGGGCTTGCCCTGCGCGAGCAACTCCAGGTCGGTGGCGTCGAGTTGGTGCTTGCGGGCGTAGGCGAGGGGCTTGAAGGTGCCCTTGGGCAGGGCTGCGCGGCGGGCCCGGTCCTTGTCGGTGAGGACGATGCCGAGCGGGGTGTCCAGCTCCTGCTTGCTGAAGAAGCCGGCGCAGGCGTCCCTCAGTTCGAGGATCAGCTCGTCGTCCGCGTAGCAGTCGTAGCTGAAGAAGAAGATCGTGGTGTCGCCCTGGTGGACGAACCGGTCGATCGAGATCTCGTAGCGCAGTGTCTGCCCGGTCGTGGGCAGCCCGCCGCGGAAGGTCAGCGAGCTGTCGAGCAGCCGGTAGACCCGCTCGCCCTTGTTGCGGAAGTCGATGCCCAGATAGCTGACGAGCAGCAGGTCGCACTGCCCGGACTCCACGGTCACGGCCGGCGGCACCCCGCCGTCGACGGCGTACCAGGCGTCCTCGGGCACGACGTACTCGGTGGTGATGCGGGAGGGTTCGAGGACACCGGGCTTGGCGTCCAGCTCGGTGACCCGGGTGACGAAGTGGTACGGCGGTGCCGGCAGCCGCACCCGGGCCCCGAAGGTGTCGATCTCGGCGAACTCGGGGCCGAACACCTTGGCCAAGGAACCGGTCGCGAACTCCAGCAGGTCCGCTTCGTCCCAGATGACGCCCTCGACCACGCCGTCGCGAGCCTCGCCCCGCGGAGGTGCGGCGGGCGGCGGGGGCGTCGTACCGGACCCGACGGGCAGCTCTGCGGGACGGTCGGCGGCCGCAGGGGGCACGGCTGCGGGGCGGTGCACGGTCACGGGCGGTGTGGCGGCGGGCCGGGCGTCGGCCGACTGCGCGTCGAGCAGGGCCTCGGCGCGATCGAGGGTCGCGGACTGCAGTACGCGGTGCGTCTCCATCACGACGCCGTGGGCGGCGAGCATGCCTTGGCGTAGCTCCCGCACCAGGTCGGCGGCGGGCCTTCGGCCAGGGCCGGCCGACGGCCCGGCGGCCGGGGCGGTTGCGGGCGGGGTGCTCGGGGACGGGCTGGTTGAGGTCGGGATGGCCGAGGTCGGGGTGGCCGAGGTCGGGGTGGCCGCAGGCAGGGCGCCGGCCACCGGTGGCTGCGGGCTGCCCCAGGGAAGCGCCGTGACGGGATCCCCGTCGAAGGTGATCACCTCGGAGACCTCTAGCGTCGGATCGGCGGGCATGGCGGGTGGCTCCTCCGGCGGAACGGACAGGGCGGGGACGGGGGTGGGGACGGGTGCGGGTGCGGCGGGATCGGCAGGCCCGGTGGGGCGGGTGGGCCCGGCAGGCCCGGTGGGCGGCGCCGTGGCCGACGTGCAGGCGACGGGCTGGGGAGTGGCTGGTTGGGGGTGCCGGGTGTCCGGGGGCGTGGCTGTTTCGTGGGGTGTGTGGGTGGGGGTGGCTGGTTGGGGGTGCCGGGTGGTTGGGGGCGTGGTGGTTTCGTGGGGTGTGTGGGTGGGGGTGGCTGGTTGGGGGTGGCCAGTGTCCGGGGGCGTGGTCGTTTCGTGGGGTGTGTGGGTGGGGGTGGCCGGTTGAGGGCGGCCGGTTGTCGGGGCGGCGGCCGTCTCGGGGG
Organism: Streptomyces sp. NPDC002838; assembly: GCF_040295365.1. Classification (NCBI taxonomy): domain Bacteria; kingdom Bacillati; phylum Actinomycetota; class Actinomycetes; order Kitasatosporales; family Streptomycetaceae; genus Streptomyces; species Streptomyces sp. NPDC002838. Next base: position 117,426 of record NZ_JBEOVF010000009.1, read on the forward strand.
GCCTGTGGGCCCGGGCGGTCGTTTCGGGGCGCCCGGGGGCCAGGGCCGCGGCGGCCTCGCGGGCGATACGGTCCGGGATGGGCTCGCCCTGGCCCACCCGGGTCGTGGGCAGGCGACGGGCGGCCGGTACGGCGGCGGAACGCTCGCCCTGAGCCGTCCCGAGCAGGGCCGCCAGGTCGACCGGCAGCCCGTGCCCGACGAGCCGGGCCATCAGATGGGCGAGCGGTGTCGTCGCCGGGACGCCGCGGCGGTCCACGCAGGCGGCCACGTGCGGTGCGTCACCGAGCGTCTCCCGTATCCATCGGGAGCAGGTGGCGCCCGGCCCCACCTCGATGAAGTAGCGGTAGCCGCGCTCGTACGCCGCGTTTACCAGACGTGGGAAGTCGATCGTCGAGCGCAGGGTCGTCGCGATGCGCCGTGGGGACTCGCCGAGCCGCTCGGCGGGCAGCGGCAGGTAGTCGTAGGCGCTGAACAGCTCCAAGTCCCCGAAGGAACCGGTGGGGTAGTCGTTCAACCGGGCCAGGCCGTCGAACTCGGCGTCCACCACCGGGCAGTGCATGACCACGTCGACCGGTGAGCGGGCCGCGCGGCAGCCCAGTTCCCCGATCAGCGCCCGGCACTGGGCCGGGTCACCGGCGATCACCAGTTCCTGCGGCGTGTTCACATGGGTGAGGTGAACCCGGTCGTAGCGGGCGAGCGCCTCGCGCACGGGGTCGGCGGGCGAGAGGAGTACGTGGGAGGCCCACACCTCCTCGTCGGGGACCTCGTCGGCCAGCCCCCACAACTCCCGCACGGTGCGCCGCGGCCCGCACAACCGATCCTGGAAGACCGGACTGTCGCTGATCAGCGAGTCGCTGCGGCCGGCCGGGTCCCAGCCCCCGGAAGCGAACAGCATGCTGGACTCGCCCAGGCTGTAGCCGAACCCGCCGTGCGCCGTGATGCCCAGCACCTCCCGCACCAGCGCGGTGTACAGGATCGCGAAACTGGTGCCGGTGGCGAGCATGAACGGGACGTCGTCGCCGAGCCGCTCCTCCAGCCGCATCAGGCCACGCCGGTCGAGGGCCTCGCGGGTGCGCGGATACAGGTGGGCGGCGCGCAGCATCCGGGCCGGCTGGGCGGCCTGCCGCTCGAAGCGGTCGAGCAACCCGGGGAAGGCCCGGAAGAGGTCCGCGCCGAGTCCCGGATAGCTGTTGAAGGCCCCTGGGTAGACCAGGGCGACCCGTCCGTCGGGCCCGATGGGCCGTGGGGTGAAGAAGGAGCCGGCCGGGGTGGCCCACTCCTTGCCCTGGGCGTGCGCTCCGGGCACGTCCCGGGCCGCCAGCTCCAGTTGCCGTGCCAGCCCCTCGCGGTCCTGGCCGACCAGGACGGCGCGCAGGTGCTTGTCGCCGAGTTCACCGGCGGCTTCCCGAGCGAGGGCGTGCGGGTCGGCGCCGTCGTCGAGCAGCGCGCGGTACCGGTCGGCCTCCGCGGCCAGCCCGTCCGGCGTCCCGGCGCCGAGCGCCAGCAGCACGGGACCGCCCGCCCGGTACCAGTCGGCCTTGCGGCGGGGGCGCTCGGCGTCCGGTACGGAGGAGAGGACCACGTGGGCGTGGGAGCCTGAGGCGCCCAGCATGTCGACGGCGGCATGACGGCGGCTGTCCGCCTCCTCACGCAGCCAGGGGCGCGAGGCGTCCGGTACGTAGAGCGCGGAGGCGGCGAAGGCGTCGGCGAGATCGTCGGCGGGGCGCTTCCAGCCGGGGGTGCCGGGCAGGTACGCGTGCCGTACACACAGCACGGCCCTGATCAGGCCGGCCAGCCCGGCCGCGCAGCCGGTGTCGCCGATCTGCGCCGTAACGCTGCCCAGCGCCGTACTGCCGGTGGCCGGCGTCGCACTGCCGGCGCTCGCGGCGGTGGTGCCGGTGCGGAGGGCGGTGCCGGCGGCGTCCACTCGGCGGACCCCGGAGGCGGGACCGGTCGCGTTCGCCCGGCTGAGCCCGGTGGCGGTGGCGGTGGCGTCCGCCTGATAGACCCGCGCCAGGGCGGCGATCTCGGCCCGGTCCGCCTCGTCGGTACCGGCCGCGTGCGCCTCGACATAGCCCACGTCTTCGGCCGCGACGCCCGCCTCGTCCAAGGCCGCCCGCGCGGCCTCGGCCAGCTGTCCGGCGGCCGCGGCGGGCATCGAGCCGGTCGCCGGGGCGTAGCGCACGGCCACCCCGTCGAGGCGGGCGTACACCCGGCCCCGGGACGCGTCGGGACGGGTGACGACCAGGGCGCCGGCGCCCTCGCCCACCCGCCGACCGCGGGCCCCGTCGTTGAACGACAGCCCCGCCTCCGCCGCGAGCCCGGGCCCCACGAGGAGGTTCTCCGCAGAGCCGGCCAGATCGACGGCGGCGACCAGCACCGCCTCCAGATCCGGGTCGAGCAGCAGCAGCCGCGCGACCTGAAGAGCTTCGGCGGTGCCCGCGCCGTCGGCGGAGAGGGTGAACGACGGGCCGGTCAGGTTCCAGCGGGAGGAGATCCGCCCGGCCATCACATTGCCGATATAGCTGAGGACTTCGTTGGCGCCGATCGGGTCCACGACGGCGTCCCGGGACACCTTGGCGAGCGCCGCCCGCTGCTCCTCGGTCAGCTGGACGCCGGCCTTGTCGAACTCGCGGCGCAGGAACGCCCCCAGCCCGTACCGGCTCAGCCGGGCGTGCGTGTACGGCTCGATCTCGGTCACCGCCACCACCGCGACGCGCCGTGGGGCGGGGGTGTCGCGCGCCCCGGCGCCCAGCCGGTAACCGGCGTCGCGCAGCGCCTCATCGGCGACCTTGGTCACCAGCGCGTGCTGCGGGTTGTAGATCCGCAGGTCGGACGGTGGAACCCGGAGCTGGACGGGATCGACCTCCACGCCGTCGACGAACGCTCCGTGCGGCGCGCCGCCGGTCAGCCCGGCCTCCTCGAGGGTGCCGCCGTCGGTGCGGTCCAGGCCCCGCCACCGCCGCTCGGGCAGCGGCCGCAGGTCGGGCTCGCCCCGGTGGACGGCCCGCTCGAAGGCGTCCAGGGTGTCCAGCGACCCGAAGTGCGCGCCGAGCCCCACGACGTCCAGCGCGGGCAGTGCGACGGGGGCAGGTGCGGGGCCGGACGTGGTGGCCGTCTCCCGCGCGGAGGAGAGCACGACGTGTGCATTGGTCCCGCCGAAGCCGAAGGCGGAGACCGCCGCCCGCCGCGGCCCCGGCCCCTCGGGCCAGGCCCGGGCGGAGCGCACCAGGGCGTCGCTGCCGACCCGGCCGTCCGGGGAGGAGATCGGCTGATCCACGCCGATGGTCGGCGGAATCGCGCCGTCGTCCATGGCCAGTACGACCTTGAGCAGACTGCTCAGACCGGCCACGGTCAGCAGATGCCCGATGTTGCCCTTGACCGAGCCCAGCAACGGCACCTTGCCGTGCGGACCGAAGAACTCGGCAAGGGACTCGGCCTCGGTCGTGTCCCCGATCGGCGTGCCGGTGGAATGGCACTCCACGTAGTCGATGTCCGCCGGGTCCACACCGGCGTCGGCGTAGGCGCGGGCCAGCGCGTCCAGCTGTCCGCTCTTGCGCGGTACGAGCGGGTGGCGTCCGGCACCGTCGTTGGACAGCCCGACGCCGTCCACCACGGCGTGGATGCGGTCGCCGTCGCGCAGCGCGTCCGCCAGGCGCTTCACCGCGACCATGCCGGCGCCCTGGCCGGTGACGATCCCGCCGGAGCGGCTGTCGAAGGGCTGGCTGAACCTGTTCTCCGGATAGGCGTGCAGATCGGAGAACGACAGGTGGATCAGTGTCGGATCAGGGGCGCAGACCCCGCCCGCCAGTACCAGGTCCGCCTGTCCCGAGGCGAGGTGGCCGCACGCCAGGCCGAGCGCGTACAGCGCCGACGAGCAGGCCGCGTCCAGGCAGTAACGGGGGCCGCCCAGGCCCAGCGCGGCGGCGGTGACCGCGGCGGGCGATCCGCTCACCCGCAGGTTCTCCGGGACGACCGCCCGACGGTCGATCAGCGGGCGCGCACCCGGCAGTGCGGCGAGCTCGGGCAGGCCCGCGCGGCGCAGTCCGGCGAGCACGGCCTCCTGCGCCAGCGGAACGCTGACCTCGGCCGACGTCGGCGTCGGGAAGGAGTAGTTGCCCATCACCAGGCCGGTGCGGGCGAGTTTCTCGGGCCGGTTTGCCAGGCCGCAGTCCCGCAGCGCCTCCCGGGCCGCGTACATCGACCAGTGGAAGATCCGGTCAAGGCCAGCCAGGTAGCCGGCGTCCAGCCGGTAGCCGCCGGCGTCGAACTCGAAGTCGGTGACGAACCCGCCGCGCCGGGAGGTGATGCGGTGGCGGGGGTCGAGGTCGCGCTCGTCGAGCGCCGCCCCGAAGACCTCCTCACCGCCGTCACGGCGGCTGTCGATGCCGCTGCGCAGGTTCTGCCGGAACTGCTCGGGCGTCCGGGCGTCGGGGAACAGGCAGGAGATCCCGACGATCGCGAACTTGCTCATGGAACTTGGTCCCTCCAGGGTTCCGGGGACCCGGCGGGGCCTCAAGGAGGCCACCCGCCGGGCCCGCCAGTCCGGATGTCGGCTCAGCGGCTCGCGAACTTGGCGGCCAGCTGCGGGGTGGACACGAGGGACAGCCCCGCGAACCGGAGCAGCACCCTGCCGTCCGGGGCGCACGCCGAGACGTCGACCGTGGCGGACGTACCGTTCGCCGAGACCGGCTCCACGACCACGACGAACGGCTCGCCGTCCGGCAGCGCCTCGTACAGGTCGGCCCGCGCCACCGACATCGGCAGGCTCGCCGTGTCGCGGTGCCGGCGCATCCACACCAGCGCGGCCTGCAGCAGCAGGTCGGCGGTGCCGGGCGCGTACCGGCTGCTCGCGAACGCACCGCCCGCGGGCCGGTGTTCCGGCAGCGCGCACTCGACCACAAGGCGCGATTCGTCGTCCCGCAGCACCCGGCGCAGACCGCGCAGCGACTCGCCGTGGAAGAGGGTGCCGTCGGAGTAGAAGGCCTGCGCGTCGCTGCCGCCGCCCAGAGCGGGCAGCCCGGTCACGCGCTGCGGCTGCGGCCGTGCGCCGCCGCCGAGGAGCACTCGCGCCGCGTAGTGCGGACGGACCGTCCCGTCGGGGCCGGCCGAGCGGATCGCGACGTCGGCCTCGGCGCCGTCGGGCGTCGGGTCGAAGGAGAGCTGGAACCGGCTGCCGTCGAGAGAGTCGTCGAAGATCACACCCTTGTGGACCGCGAAGTCCCGGATCTCCGCGACGCCGCCGCCGGTCAGCCGCTCGACGGCGCCCGCCGCCCAGCCCAGGGCCGCCGCGGCGGGCAGCACGGGTGCGTCCCCGATGACATGGTCGGCGACGATCGGCTCGCCGACGAGGGACGCCAGGTCCCGCTCCAGGAGGACCGGCGACGCGGGCGCGGCCTGCTCGCGCTCGGACAGGGGCGTGGTCGGTCCGAGGACCGTGACCACGTCACCGCTCCGCTCGGGCGCGAACTGCTCGGTGAAGAGCCGGACTCCGGTGTCCTCAGGAATGAGGCTGATCCCGCGCTCCTCGAAGACCGCCTTGATCTGCGGCGACACCATGCCGCTGTCCCAGGCGCCCCAGTTGAGGGACGTCACGTGGGTCTGCGGGTGGCTCCGCTTCCAGGCGACCGCCCAGGAGTTGAGCACCTCGTTGGCCATGGCGTAGTCCGACTGGCCGCGGTTGCCGAAGAATCCGGCGACCGACGAGAACAGCACGACGTGCCGCAGCCGATCGGCGGGCAGCGCGGCGACGACCGAGCGCAGACCGCCCAGCTTGACGGAGAAGACACGCTCGATCTCGGCCGCCTTCTTCGCGGAGATCAGCTGGTCCGCGAGGACGCCGGCGCCGTGCACCACACCGGTGATCCGCTCCTGGTACGGCGCCAGGGCCGCGGCGGTCGCGGCGGCGTCGGTGATGTCCACCGCCAGGTACTCGACCTCGCTGCCCGCGGCCCGGACCGCCGCGAGGGTCTGACGCACCTCGCGCTCGCCGACGACCGCCTGGTAGAGCTGCTCCACACGCTTGGGGGTCGGCTTCTCTCCCGCCTGCTTCAGCTGCTCGACGGCGGCGGCCTTCAGAGCGCCCTGGTCGGTCAGCCCGCGGGCCCACTCCGGCTCCTCACCCGGTGCCGTACGGCCCAGGAGCAGCAGCCCCGGACGGTGCGCGGCGGCGAGAGCCTCGGCGCAGCGGGCGGTGATGCCGCGTCCGCCGCCGGTGACGACCAGCAGGTCGTCGGAGGTGAGCGGCACGGCGTCCGCGCTCGCGGCGGCCGGCTCCTCGCCGAGGGCCAGCGCGACCCGGCGGACCCCGTCACGGCCCACCTGCACCGGCCCGGCCGAGGCGTCGTACACCTCGTCCAGCACCAGATCGGCGGCCACCCCGGCACCGAGCGCGGGCGTCAGGTCCAGGGCCCGGCAGAAGAGCTCGGGCGCCTCCACCGCGAGGGTCTTCACCAGACCGCCGACGCCTCCGGCGGGCACCGCGTCCTCGGCGACCCCGCCGAGACCGAAGGTCCCGTCCAGCCGGGTGACCGTGACGAACGCGGCCCGCTCACCCGTCGCCGCGGCGGCCGTCAGCGGGCCCATCACGTGCTTGGCGATCAGCAGGGTGTGCGCGAGCCTGCGCACACCGTCGGCCCAGGCGAGAGAGTCCGCGGCGGCGAAACCGAGGACCAGGTGCACTCGGTCCGTGCCCAGCTCCTCGATGCGCGAGGCGAGTTCGTTGGCGCCCCAGCTCATGAGCGCGCCGTCCGCACCGCCGCTGATCCGCCGCCCCACGCCGGGCAGCCGCAGCACCCGCAGCTGCCAGCCGGCGGCGACGAGCCGGCCCGCCGTGGCCTCGGCGACCGCACTGCCGTCGTCGACGATGATCGCGGCCGCACCCTGCGGATACGCCGCCACCAGCCGGTCCGGCACGGGCAGGTCCACCAGCGTGGCCTGACCCCGGCCGAGCGCGGCGGTGGCGGGAGCCGCGGCGGAGGTCGGCTCGGTGGCGGTCGGCTCGGCGGCGGTCGCCTCAGGAGCACGCCGCTCCCCGGACGCGGCACCGGAGAGCCCCCTGACGAAGCCGACGATGTCGCTCAGGGTGCGGAGTTCGGCGAGTTGTTCGGGGCCGACGGGGGTGGGGCTGGGGAAGTTTTCCTGGAGGACGCCCATGATTTCGACGCGTTTGATGGAGTCGATGCCGAGGTCGGCTTCGACGTCCATGCCGAGGTCGAGCATGTCGGCGGGGTAGCCGGTCTTGGTGGCGACGACGTCGAGGAGGACGGCGCGTACGTCGTCGGCGGAGGGCGTGGGTGCCGACATCGGGCTGGGTGCGGCGGCGGACGTGGTGCTCTGGGCGGCTGCGGAGGCGGCGCCCGGCTCGCGGAGTTCGAGGACGAAGCCGACGATCTCGTTCAGGGTGCGGAGTTCGGCGAGTTGTTCGGGGCCGACGGGGGTGGGGCTGGGGAAGTTTTCCTGGAGGACGCCCATGATTTCGACGCGTTTGATGGAGTCGATGCCGAGGTCGGCCTCGACGTCCATCCCCAGGTCGAGCGTCTCGGCCGGGTAGCCGGTCTTCTCCGACACGATGCCGAGCAGAGCGGCGGCGACGTCCTCGGTGTTGACGACCTGGACCGGGGCGGTCCGCGTCGCCGTCGCGGTGGCCGAGGCCTGCGGACAGGCGCTCGCTCCGCCGAGGCTGAGGACGAAGCCGACGATCTCGTTCAGGGTGCGGAGTTCGGCGAGTTGTTCGGGGCCGACGGGGGTGGGGCTGGGGAAGTTTTCCTGGAGGACGCCCATGATTTCGACGCGCTTGATGGAGTCGATGCCCAAGTCCGCCTCCAGGTCCATGCCGAGGTCGAGCATTTCCGCCGGGTAGCCGGTCTTCTCCGAGACCACCGCGAGCAGCGCGGCCTCCACGTCGGCGGCCGATGCCCCGGACGACGCCGGCGGCGGCTCGGGGGCGGGGGCGGGAGACACGGCCGGAGCGGGATCGGCCGCGGGCATCCCGGCCGCGGTCTCCTCCGGGTGGGTCGGAGCGGGCGGCTCGACGGCCGGGGCCGCCGGAGCGGGCGGGACCGCCGGCGCGGTCAGAGCAGGAGGGGCAGCCGGAGCGGACGGAGCAGGAGGGGCAGCCGGAGCGGACGGAGCGGACGGAGCCACGGGCGACGCGGGAGCCGTCGGCGCGGTGGGAGTCACCGGCGTGGACGGTGCCGCCGGCGCCGACGTGCCCAGCTCCATGGCCGCCAGGTCCCGCAGGATCTCGTTGGCCCGCAGATGTGTGCGGCCGATGGCCAGCCCGTGCTCCTTGACGGTGGCCACGCCCGGGAACACCTCGTGGACACGGCCCTGCTCGTCGGCCCGCTCGAGAATTCCCATCAGGCGCTGCGCGCCGGCCAGTTGACCGTTGAGGTAGTCGTCGTGCAGAGCCAGGTGATCGGCGATCACCTCGGACAGCCGGTCGTTGCCGGGGGCGGGTGTCGTCTGGCGTTCTTCTTCCACGAGTTCGCTCTCCAGGACATCTTCGGGAACGGGCGGCGCCGCGGGCACCGCCTCCGGTACGGCGGGACGTACGGCGACAGCGGTCGCGGCGGGCACCGGGACCGGCACGGACGCCGCTGCCGCCGTCGGCGCGGACGACACCTCTGCCGCGGACGACACCTCTGCCGCGGCCACCGCCGCGGCGGGTACCGCCTCGACGGCCTCCGGTCGAGCCACCCGGTAGCCGTTCTCCAGCGCATCGCGGTACGCCGCCTTGCGCGCCTGAGGCACGTGGTTGATGCCGTTCAGCGGTACGGTCATGCCCTTGACCGGCTCGGTGACCGGCGGCGCGGCCACATAACGGTCCTCGGTGGTCAACGGCAGCCCCAGCACGGCCAGTTGGGCCACGGCACGCTTCAGCGAGAGGTCCGCGTCACCCTTGGGGCCCGGGTCGAGCTGCACCGCGAAGTGCTCGCGCTCGCCGAGGATGCGGCGGACCAGCTGGGTCAGCACCCCCTTCGGACCGAACTCCACGAACGTGCGGAAGCCCGCCGCGTACATCTCCTCGACCCGCTCGGCGAACTGCACCGGCTTGACGAGCTGGTCGACCAGGGTCCGCCGGTTGGCGTCGACGTCCGAACCGTACGAGGCGCCGGGCGAGTTGGCGTACACCGGCTGCCGCGGTTCGTGGATCTCCGCGTCGGCCACACGCTGCCCGAACGCCTCCACCGCGTGCGCGACGAACGGCGTGTGGAACGCCGCCGACACGGGCAGCCGCACCGCCCGTACGCCGGCCGCGCCCGCCGCCTGGACCAGCCGCTCCACCGCGTCGGTGGCCCCGCCGAGCACGACCTGGTCGGGGGCGTTGCGGTTGCAGACCGTCAACTCGGGGTGCTCGGTGAGCAGGTGCCCGACCCGCTCCGCGGAAGCGGTGACCGCGGCCATCGCCCCGGCGTCGAAGTCCGGGTCGGCGGGCGGTGCCATGGCGGCACCCCGCGCCCGGGCCAGAGTGACGTACGTGTCGTCGTCGATCGCGCCGGCGGCCCACAGGGCGGCCAGCTCACCGAAGCTGTGCCCGAGAAAACCGTCGGCGGCGAAGCCCAGTTCACTCAGGTAACGGAAGTGGCCGGCCGCCAGGGCGCCGATCGCGGGCTGTGCGTATTCGGTGCGGCGCAGCTCGCTCTCGTACGCCGTGCGCGTGGCCTCGTCGAAGGCGGGCGGCGGGAACGCGACGCGGGACAGCGGGAGTTCGTGGTCCGCGAAAGCCGCGTTCGCCCGGTCGAAGGCCGCCCGCAGCACAGGCAGCGCGAGCACCGCGGTCCGGCCGGGGTCGACGTACTGGCTGCCCTGACCCGCGAAGAGCGCGCCCACCTTGCCGGTGGGGGCGGCGCGGCGGCGGAAGAAGACGCCCTTGGGGTGGGACCAGGCTTCCTCGGCGGGCTTCGCGCGCAGTTCGGTCACGGCTAGGGCGCGCAGCTCGGCGAGCTCGGCGTCGGAACGGGCGACGAGAGCGAGCCGTGGATGGCCGGCCGGAGCGGGCTCGGTGCGCGGCTCCGCGCCGCCTTCGAGTGCCCGTACCAGGGCGTTTATGTCAGGTTCATGCCATACATATACCTGGCTCACAGGGGACATGACCCGCAGATCGTCCCCGTCGCCGTGCTCCTGAAGCACCACGTGGAAGTTGGTGCCGCCGAAGCCGAACGACGAGACGGCCGCGCGCCGGTGGGGCCTGTGCGGGTCGCGGATCCACGGGCGGGCCTGTGCGCTGACGTAGAACGGGCTCTGTGCCCAGTCGATCGCCGGGTTCGGCCGGTCCACGTTGATGGTGGGTGGCAGCACCTTGTGGTGCAGGGCCAGGGCCAGCTTGATCATGCCGGCCGCGCCCGCGGCCGCCTTGGTGTGGCCGATCTGCGACTTCACGCTGCCGACCGCGGCGAACTGCCGGTCCTCGGTGTACTCCGACACCACCTCCGTCAGCGCCGACAGCTCGGTCGCCTCGCCGACCGCTGTGCCGGTGCCGTGCGCCTCGAACAGCTCGATCGTGTCGGGGGAGACGTCCGCGTCCTCGTACGCGCGGCGCAGCGCCGCCATCTGCCCCTCCTTGCGCGGGGCGTAGATGGACTTGAACCGGCCGTCGCTGGAGGAGCCGATGCCGCGCAGCACCGCGTAGATCCGGTTGCCGTCCCGCTCGGCATCGGCGAGCCGACGCAGCGCCAGCATGCCGATGCCCTCACCGATGAGGGTGCCGTCGGCGTTCTCGTCGAAGGGGCGGATGCGGCCGGTCTTGGAGAAGGCGGGCGTCTTGCTGAAGCACAGGTACATGAAGATGGTGTTCTCGGCGTCGCAGCCGCCCACCAGCATCGTGTCGGAGCGCCCCTCCAGCAGATCGCTGACCGCCGACTTCACCGCGCCCAGCGAACTGGCGCAGGCCGCGTCGATGGTCATGTTGGTGCCGCCCAGGTCGAGGCGGTTGGCGATACGGCCGGCGACGACGTTGCCCAGCATGCCGGGGAAGGAGTTCTCCTCCCAGGGTGCGAAGGCCAGCTTGAACTTCTCCGCGATCTCCTCGGCGTCCCGCTGCGACAGGCCGCAGGAGCGCACGACCTCCTTCAGGACGGGTGTCTGCAGGCGGGCGGTCAGCGGCTGGGTGAGCTGGTTGGCGCCCGTCACACCGAGGACCACGCCGGTGCGGGAGGCGTCGTACCACTCCTGGTCGGCACCGGCGTCCTTCAGCAGGTCGCGGGCCACGACGAGGCTCAGCAACTGCAGGACGTCGGTGACTTCGAGGGTGTTCGGGGGCAGCCCGAACTCGAGCGGGTTGAAGGGGACGGTGGGGATGAAACCGCCGCGCTTGGAGTACGTCTTGTCGGGGGCGGCGGGGTCGGAGTCGTAGTGCTCCGAGACGTCCCAGTGGGTGGCGGGCACGTCCTCGATGCAGTCGGCGGCGGAGACCACGTTGGACCAGAACTCGCGCAGATCGCGCGACTTGGGGTAGAGGGCGGACAGCCCGACGATGGCGATGGGGTCTCGGGCGAGCCGGCGGTCGAGGTCGGATGGGGACGAAGCGTTCACGGCGAGGCTCTCTTGGTCGGACGGCGGGGCCTGGTGTCGGCCCGGGTCGGTTCGGGGCCCTTCGGGTGACGCGCAAGGGTGGGGAGTGGGCAATGGCCGTTCAGGCGACGCCCAGCAACGGGGCGATCACTCCGAGGGAGTCGGGGCGGCTGAGCATCGTGTAGTGGTCGCCGGGGCAGCTGTGCAGGGTCAGGCCCCGCGGGGCGAGCTGCCGCCAGCCGAGCGTGGGGTCGTCGGGGACCAGGCTCCGCTCGGCCTTGACCAGCACCAGGGGGAGTAGTGCGGGGCCGGGCCGGTGCGGGGCCGTCAGGCGGTTGTTGCGCAGCAGCCCGTCCACGTACGTGTCGTAGAGCTTGCGCAGGCCCGGCAGCGGGGTGTCCGGGTGCAGGGCCCCGGCCGCGATCGCCGCGTCGAGTACGACGGTCAGGCCGTCGTCGACCCCGCGCCCGGCGAGCCGGCCGGGGGCCAGTTCGATCGGGCGGCCCCGCTTCGCCCCCAGGTACATGGCGAACCAGCCGAGAAGCAGATCGGGTTCGAGGGCGTCATCGGGCTGCTGGTACTCCTCGGTGGGTCCGATGCTGTCGAGGAGCACAAAGCGCTCGGGACGCCGAACGGCGGGCGTCTTGCGGCTCATCGCGAGCGCCAGTACGCCGCCGAAGGACCAGCCGACGAGGGTGTACGGGCCTTTGACCGGCCCCATCGCGGTGAGCAGCCGGTCCGCCAGGGCCTCGACGGTCGTCGCCGCCCTGCCCCCGGTCAGCGCCGCCTCCGCGTACTCGGGGACGGCCCCCAGATCCAGCACGGTCAGTCCGTCGCCCTCCGGCAGCGCGTCGGCGAGACCCCGGTAGACCTGGGCCGGGAGTGCGCCGGGGTGGACGACGTAGACGGTCCGGCGGCCGGGCGCGGCGGCCCGGAACGGTCGGGCGACCGGCGGCCGCGCGTCACGCGGCGGCCGCACGCCGATCGCTTTCCTCGGCCAGGTAGGCCGCCAGGTCCTTGACCGTCGGGTGGTACCAGAGGGTCGTCGTGCTCAGTTCGAAGCCGAGCCAGTTCTCCAACTCGCCCGCGAGGATGAGCGCTTCGGTCGAGTCCAGGTCCAGCTCGTCGAAGTACACCTCGCGCGAGACCTCTCCGGTTGCCACGCCCAGGCGGTGGGCGATCTTCTCGATCAGCCAGTCCTCGGCGTCACGCGTGGTCACTTTGGGCATGGTGTGTCGTCCTTCCTCGAGGAGGGTGTGCGCAGGTCGTCGCAGCCCGGCCCGGGCAGGCGGGCAGCGGACATCTCGGCGCCGGTCTGTCCCGGCTGACGTGCGACATCGCACGGGGAATCAGGCCGGGTCGAAAGGGTGGGAGTGAGCGGGAGTCCGTTCTTGGTCATCGGCGCCGGGCGTGGCGCACGAACAACTGTCGATGAGCCGACGGGGCTCGGAGCCTGCCCAATGGTCCAGACGATTCGAGCCGTTGGCGTTGGTTGGTGCCTTCGGAGTGGCCGCCCGAAGCACGCGGGTCACAGTCTTGCCACGTGGAGTAATCCTGGACAACCGTTCTTTCGGAGAGTGGAAAGAAAACTGCGTTACAGGCGTTGGTCCATGTGGCGAAGGCGTCACGGAGCCGGCGAAGCCACCTCGCCGGCTCCGTGCTTTGCGGTCGCGTTACGGCTGATTACGTGCCTTTTCCGACTGCCGGAACGCGCCGGGTGACATATTGACGCGGCGTGTGAAGAACTTGCCGAAGTTGGTGGCCTCGGAGAATCCCAGCTGACGGGCGATCGCGCTGATGGGCAGGTCGGTGTGGACGAGCAGGCGGCGGGCCTCGAGCGCGACCCGGGCGTCGATCAGGTCCTTGGCGGAGGTGTCGGCGACGGCGCGGCATGCGCGAGACAGGGCGCGAGGACTGCAGTTCAGCGCGGCGGCGTAGTCCTCCACCAGCCGGGTGGAGGGGAATGAGCGGTCCAGTTCGCGGCGGAACCGCAGGAAGAGCTCGCCGTTCTTGTCGCTGAGGGCGGGGGCCGTGTCGTCCTTGTGGCGCAGACGGCACATCTGGTCGATGCGCAGGAGTGTCACAGCCAGCAGATGCTTGAGCAGTTCCTCGCCCCGACCGTCGTCGGGCTGCTGGAACTCCACGTGCAGCAGATCGACGACCCGCCGGAACGAGCGCAGTTCATGGAGGGAGAGCTGCCAGTGGGAAGGGCGCAGCACATCGTCCAGCATCCCCATGTGGGCGCTCATCCGCAGGGGAAACGCCTCGGTGAACATAATGATCTCGGCGTCCATGTTGGGCCGGGGGAATGACTGGACCACCTGATTGGGCCGGGTCCACACCAGCGTGCCCGAACGGCACGGGAAGGGGCTGGAGTCGACCGAATATCTGCCGGTTCCCTTCGTGACCAGCATGATCTGATGGAAGTCGAGCCGGTGGGGCGAGGCAAGGGCGTCCGAGGAGACGCCCTCGATCAGTTCCCTCAGGGTCGCCATCGCCATGCCGATGCCCGGCCTACAGATGGGTCTGTAGGGGACGACGGGGATCGGTAACGATGCGAAATCGACCATGAGCGTTCCGGAACTAACCTTTCAGTTGCCACTTGAGGCTTCAATCATAGAGGTGGCCGCCCGTCACCAGAGTGCCTCTGGTGCATGCACGAGACCCCATGCCCCCGCATCGAAGGGATCCGACGGGATGACCACCCCCCACTCCGCCGCTCCGGAGCGCTCTGTCGTCGACCGGACGCTCAGCATCCTCGGCGTCTTCGACCGGGACAGCCCCACGCTGACGCTGAGCGACATCAGCCGGCGCTCAGGGCTGCCCGTCGCCACTGTTCACCGCATCGTCACCAAACTGCACGGCTGGGGAGCCCTGGAGCGGTCCGCCGACGGCGGCTACAGCATCGGGCTGCGTCTGTGGCAGACGGCCGTCCTGGCACCGCGCATCGCGCTGACCGAGGCCGCGCAGCCGCACCTGCTCGAACTGCACCGGCAGACGGGGGCCGCGGCGATCCTCGCGATCCGTGACGGTGTCGAGAGCGTCTGCCTGTCCTACGTCCCCAACGACGCGCAACCGGAGCCCCGCACCGGCGATCCGGGCTGCCGGCTGCCGTTGCACGTCACCTCGTTGGGCCTGGTCCTGCTCGCCTACGCGAGCGAGCGCGTGCGGAACGAGGTCTGCTCGGGTCCACTGCGTGCCTACACGCCTGACACGATCACGGACGCCGGCATGCTCAAGCGTGCCCTCGCCAGGATCAGACGGGAGGGGTGCACGCGCGTCCACGGAACACTGAACCCCGGAATAGGCGCGGTGGCGTGCCCCGTGCGTGACAGCCGCGGCGTCGTGGTCGCCGCCCTGGGCGTCGCGGCGCCCGGCGAGGCCACCCAGCCGACGCGGCTGATGCCTCAGGTGCGCGTGGCGGCCGACGCCGTCTCCCGGTGCATCCGGACGGACGGATGGCGACTGACGGAGGTCGGCGCGTGACCGGCGGGGCCGGTGGATAACCGATCGGTTTCCGAGCGCAAGGCTGAGGTTGCCATTCGCGGCAATAGGGTCAGTGCGCAGAAGAGGCGCGAGAGTGTCATCCGCCAGCGGTCGCCGAGTTGGCACTCAAGGGCTGGCTACTACGGCACGTCTAAACGCTCCAGCTGCAGGTGTAGGGCTATGCCGCCGTGACAGCCGCCGAGGCCCAGGGTGATGCGGCGAAGTGGTCCGGGCCGGCTGGATGAGGCTCTGGGGGACCGCGCACCCGCCGTTGGGTGCTGATGTCGACGAGACGACGGCCTTCCTCGCGCGCGGCATGCTCGTCAACACCCCTACGGCCACCGGGCTCCCCTCCGATTGCGGGGAATCAGGGGCGGGGAGCCATCAGCCCGGGGAGCGCACGGTCACAGCGCCTGCTCGGAAGGGGATGCGTCAGCGCATGCCTGCCGCATCGAGCAAGGTGGTCACCGTGGGCGTGACGAGCCCGGTCAGCTTGTCGGCTCCGATCCCCGCGCGGGCACTGGCGCCGTCGAAGACCAGGCTGAGCTGCCGGGCCAGCAGGTCGGGATGGCTTGCCCCGCCCTGTTCGGCCTCGGAGCGGAAGAAGGCTGTCAGGTTCTCCTTGACGCGGTGAGCGTGGCCGCCGCCTCCAGCAGCCGCTCTTTGGTACTTGGCTTCACTACGGTGGTCATACCGTGAGGTTAACTCGAAGTGAACAAAATGAAAACCGATCGGTTTACAGTGCTTTACCGGGGCGATCTCGCGCCGCCCACGGCCGGGCGGGCATGTGAGTACGGTTCCGCTACGCCGGCGCGGCGGTCTTCTGAGGCTTCGTCCGGGCGGGGACGCGGTGCAGCCCCTGGCGCCGCCCGTCACCCCCCGAAGCCGGAGAGTACGAGCGCGATGAGGCCGACGGCCATCCTCACCCAGCCCCTGGCCAGGCTCGCGCCCACTGGGCGCCGTTGTAGAGGATCTCTGCCGCGGCGGCTTCGAACTCTGAGAGGGCGTTGCGTGACTTGAGTGGGGGATATCGGCTGGTTACGGGCCCTCTGCCGGCCGCGCGCGAAGGGTCGTGGCCGACCTACCCGTGCCGGACCCCGCAGGCCGGGACAGTCGGGAAGCGGCCGTCGCCTCGGCCGGCGCGACGGACCTCCCTTGGGCCTGGTAAGTACAGTGCCCGTGGCGATGAAAGGAACAGGCCCCGGCCGGACAGGTGGGGGTGTGGAATCCATGCTGGAGCAGGAACTTGCCCGGGCCCGAGAAGCCCGCTTCGATGCGCTGGCGCGCGCGGTGGCAAAGCCGCTGCACCGATATCTGCTGCGCCGGGCGGACGCCGACGCGGTAGACGACATCCTCGCGGAGACGATGCTCGTGCTCTGGCGCCGCCTCGAGGACGTGCCCGGGCTCGGAAAGGGCCCTGTGACCGACCTCGACGGCGTGCTGCCCTGGTGTTACGGCGTCGCACGCGGCTGCCTGTCCAACGCCCGCCGGGCGGACGCGCGCCGGCTCCGGCTGGTGGAGCGGCTGACCCGTACCGCACCGCCGCCAAAGCCCGGGGAAGCCGACCACCCCGAACTGCAGGCCGCACTTGGCACACTCGGCGCCCTGGATCGTGAGGTGGTGCTGCTCTGGGCATGGGAGGGGCTGACACCGCGCGAGATCGCGGAAGTGACCGGACTGACCGCCAACGCCGTCAGCATCCGCCTACACAGGGCAAAGAAGAAACTCGCCGCTCTGCTTGACCGAAAGAATGACGACAAGGCCGGACATGAGATGGGTGAAGGAAGGAGCAACCGGTGAACGACGAGGAACTGCTGGCCCGGCTGAGGGCCATCGACCCGGCGCGGACCTCTGATGCTCCCCAGCCCGACATCAACCGTCTCCTGGAGGCCACCATGACCGCCGACACCACAGTCCGCACCTCCCCCCGCACATCGGACCGCCCCCGCCGCCCCCTGCTGCTGGCCGCAGCAGCCGCCGCTGTGCTCACGGTGGGAGCCGGCATCACCTGGGGAGTCACGGCGACCCACGATACTCCTCCGGCCGCGGCCGCCCCGCTGGTCCTGACCGTCCAGCAGGACACAGGTGGCGGCCCTGCCACAGCGTGTGCCGAGCTCGACGCCAACACCCTGCGCCAGTACACGACCGCCTTCGAGGGCACCGCGACCTCCATCGACGGCGACCAGGTCACCCTCCGGGTGGACCACTGGTACCGCGGCGAAGACGCCTCCACCGTCCGGCTCGACAACACCCACGAAGGACAACTGGAGTACTTCGGCCAGGAGTTCGCTGTCGGCCAGACCTACCTCGTCTACGCCAAGGACGGCAAGGTCCCGGTGTGCTACGGCAACGCCGAGGCCACCCCGAAGCTGCGGAGCCTCTACGACCGAGCGTACGGGCAGTGAACGTACCGGGTCGGCGGCTGTTGCCTCTCGCGAGACCTTGGCGTCGCCTCTGACCACCTCATCGCGTACCGGACGGGTGCATGCTGCTCTCCTCATGCTTTGTCCTCCGGATGCACCGCAAGCCTGTTGAGCAGGGCTTGTCCTTGGCGGCGTGCTGCGGTCGCTGAGGGCTGTCTGGCGGTCAGGAACGTGTACGGCATCGGTTCCTCTGGCGCGGAGCTCGCCGAGGTTCCGCCGCATCTGTGCAGGTCACTCCTATCGTACGGGCGTGGCCGGTCTGAGAGGGCGGTACAAGGGTTGATGTCTGATTTGCCGCTTCGTCGAGGGTGAGCGGGCTGGTCGCTGCTGGTAGGCCGGATGGTCTGGCAGCTTCGGGGGTGGCGGCGCGGGCGAGGCCGGCTCGGGGAGCTCCAGCAGCGTCTTGCGGGTGATCCGGATCTCTTCGGCGGTGCGGTGGAACTCCTCCAGCTGCGCGGAAAGCTCCGCGATCCGCTCCTTGGCCGCGTCGGCCTGCGCGGTGATCTCCCGCTCCCGTTCCTCCAGTCGTGCCAGCACCGCGCCGAGGGTGAGCTGATCGCCCCTCATGCGGTGTGCCAGGACGGCGCGGTCGCTCCGGTCAGCCGACGCAGTATCACCGCGGTCATCGCCCAGTACACCCGCGACTCGGAGGTGCGGGGCTGGTGTTCGTAGTCGCGTGCCAGCCTGCGGTGCAGCATCAAGATCCCGTAGGCGCGCATCCTCATCCACTACATGATGGACGAAGACATTCCAAGATCACGATCATCGAGTTACGCGAAGAGCTCGCTGCCCACGGCCACCCGGTGCCCTACAGCAGCCTGGCCCGGTCCAGGGCTCAGCCCGGATGCTGTGGCTCCTCGCTGTGGCCCCCGGGTTCGGCCGCCGTGCGGGGGTGGTCCGGGGTTCGCTCCGGGGTGGTCGTGGTGTCGGGGTGGGGGACGGTCGCGGGGGTGTCGGGAGGTGCGGGCTGCCGGAGCTTCTTGCGGAGGCTGAGGAGGGGTACGGCGACCGTGAAGACGACGACGAAGGCGAGCAGCGTGGCGGAGACGGGGCGGCCCAGGAAGCCGGTCACGTCGCCGTCGAACATCCGCATCGAGCGCCGGAAGTCTGTCTCCAGCAGGTTGCCGAGCACGAAGGCGAGGACGAGCGGGCCGGGCGGCAATCCGACCTTCTTCATCAGGTAGCCGACGACGCCGAGCACGACCACGGCGATCATGTCGAACATGCTGGAGCGGATCGTGTAGACGCCGATCATGGTGATGAGCACGGTCAGCGGCGCCAGGACGCTGGCCCGGACGCGCAGCACGCGGACGAACAGCCCGATCAGCGGCATGCTGAGGATGATCAGGAACAGGTTCCCGATGTACATGGAGTCGATGACGCCCCAGAACACCTCGGGATGTTCGTCGATCATCTGCGGGCCCGGGGTCACGCCCGCCAGCAGCAGGGCGCCGAACATGACGGCCATCGTCGCGTTGGCCGGGATACCGAGGGTGAGCAGTGGGATGAACGAGGAGGTGGCGGCGGTGTTGTTGGCCGCCTCCGGGCCCGCGACCCCCTCGATCGCGCCCTTGCCGAACCGCTCGGGCGTCCTGGAGGAGCGCTTCTCGACCGTGTACGCGACCATCGAGGACATCGTGGCGCCGCCGCCGGGAAGGATGCCGAGGAAGAAGCCCACCACTGTCCCCCGGGCGATCGCCCACCTGGACTGCAGGAACTCCGCCCGGCTGGGCCGGGCCCGGCCGACGCGGGGCTTCGGCGGGGCGCCCTGGCGGAGGCGTTCGAGGCTGTGCAGGATCTCGCCGATGCCGAACAGGCCCATGGCGAGGATGACGAAGTCGAGCCCGTCGGCGAGTTGGTCGCTGCCGAAGGTGTAGCGAGCGCTGCCCAGGAGCGGGTCGCGGCCCACGGTGGCGAGCAGCAGCCCGATGCTGCCCGCAAGGAGGCTGCGGCGCAGGGATCCGGTACTCAGGGTGGAGATCATCAGGATGCCGAGTAGCGCGAGCGCGGCGTACTCCGGCGGGCCGAAGGCCAGAGCCCAGCCCGCCACCAACGGGGCCGCCACGGTCAGTCCGAGGATGCCTACGGTGCCGCCGATGAAGGAGGCGATCGCGGCGATGCCGAGCGCGGATCCGGCCCGGCCCGTGCGGGCCATCTCGTAGCCGTCGATGGCGGTCACCACCGTCGAGGCCTCTCCGGGCAGGCGGAGCAGCACCGAGGTGACCGTGCCGCCGTACTGGGCGCCGTAGAAGATGCCGGCGAGCAGGATGATCGCCGAGGCCGGTTCGAGGGTGTAGGTGACCGGCAGCAGGATGGCGATGGTGGCGGCCGGGCCGAGGCCGGGCAGCACGCCGACCAGCATGCCGAGGGTCACCCCGATCAGGCAGTACAGCAGGTTCTGCGGCTCGAAGACCACGCCGAAGCCGTCCAGAGCGGGAGCGAGGAAGTCCATCGGGTTCTCACAGGTGTCGAGGGATCAGAACGCGACGAGATGAGGCAGCGAGACGCCCAGCGCGACGATGAAGAGCAGATAGGACGCCGCACACGCGGCCAGCGCCACGGCCAGGCTGAGCCGCCAGCTGTCCCGGCCGAAGCCGCGCATCCACAGCACCAGAAGGAGCACCGTCATGACCTCGAAGCCCACCCGCTCGATGAGCAGGGCGTACGCGACCAGCGACAGAGCTCCCAGGGCCACCACGGCGGTTTGCCGGCTGAATGGTTCCTGCTCGGTGTCCGCGCCGGGATTGAGGAGCAGCGAGGCGGACAGCGTCACCATGGCGAGGCTCACGATCAGGGGCCACAGCCCGGGGCCGGGGTCGGCAGGCGAACCCAGCCCCATCGATACGGCCGCCAGGGCGGCGAGGGCGCCGATACCGAGCGGCACCAGCGCCCCCAGTCGTGCCTGGGTCCTCATGCCTCAGCCCTCGCTCTTCAGGTCCAGATCGAACTTGTCGATGAGCTCGCCGTAGCGCTTCTTGGCGGTCTCGACCTGCTTGACGACGGCGTCCGGCGAGGCCTCCCAGCGGCCGATGTAGTTGTTCTCCAGGAACTTGCCGTACTCCGGGTCCTTGAAGGCCTTCTTCAGCGCCGCTCGCAGCTCGGAGACGACGTTGTCCGGCAGTCCTGCCGGGCCGGCGACCCAGCGGCGCTGGTCCACGACAACGTCGTGGCCGGACTCGACAGCGGTGGGCACGTCGGGCAGGAAGTCGATGCGCTCCTTGGCGAAAACCGCCAGTGGACGCAGCTTTTCGGACGTGAGATGGGGAGCGGCCTCGGCCACATGGACGGCGCCGACGTCCACCTGGCTGCCCAGCAGCGCGGTCACTGTGGGCGCGCCGCCGTCGAACGGGATGCCGCTGGCTTTGACGCCGGCGTCGCCGAAGAGGAGGGCCTGGGCCAGCTCACTGCCGGTGCCGGCGCCTGTGGTGCCGTACTTGACCGACTTCTTCGCGAGCAGGTCGTCGAGGGTCTCGATGTCCGACTGCGCCGGGACGACGAGGACGTAGTCCTCCACGGTCAGCCCGGAGATGACGTCCATGTCGGACATCTTGATCGGGTCATCGTCGACGACGGTGTGCGGGCCGATCGACATGAGCGACTGGAAGAGCATGACCAGGCTGTAGCCGTCGGGCTCGCGGCCCAGGATCTCCTTGCCGCCCACGGCGCCGTTGGCGCCGGGCTTGTTCTCCACCACAACGGACTGTCCCAGGGGGTCCTCCAACGCCTTGGCGGCGGCGCGCGATATCAGGTCGGTGCTGCCGCCCGGGTCGGAAGGCGCGGTCCACTCCACGGTCTTGGTGGGATAGTTCTCGGCGTCTTCGCCGCTGCCCCCGCCGCCCTGGACCCCTCCGCACGAGGTGAGGGTGAAAAGCGCAGCGGCGCAGACAGCCACGCCGGCGAGGTGCCGGCCCTGGCGCAGTCGGGCCTGGAACATCATTGTTCTCCTTCATGGGTGGGGTTCTGGCCGGCCGGGGTCACCACCGCGGGAGCGGTGGCTGCGTCCAGTCGGGGTGCTTGCGCCGCATGGCCGCGACGTCGTCGCAGTCGTGGCACTGCGGCGTCCGGTCGAACCGTTCGTGCAGGCGGGCTGGTCTCGTGCAGGCGGGCTGGCACCAGGGCGTGGACGGCCGCGATCTCCTCGTCGGGGTGGTCGCGGCTGCCGTAGGTCTCACCGATGCTGACGACGCCGTCGGAGGCCTCTGTCTCGACGATGCTGCCGGGTGTGTACAGCTGATGCGCACCAAGGAAGTTGAACAGCGGCGGGTCACTGATGAGGATGGGGGTGACGGTCACCTTGACGATGCGAGGCGCGCTGCTGAGCACGACGGTCCCTCACTTCCTCACCTGTCCGTTGCGAGCGCCAGGCCGGTGTGCAGGAGGGCCTCGAGTTGCCCCAGGTGGTCAGGGGCCGGTTCCATAAGGGGCGCGCGGACCGGGCCGACCGGGGCTCCGCGGAGCCGGGCCGCCGCCTTGACCAGGGACACCGCATAACCCGTGCCCTGGTCGCGCAGTTCGACGAGGGGCAGGTAGAACTCCCTCAGCAGGTGTTCCATTCTTGGGTGGTCTCCGGCCCGGTGCGCCGCGTAGAAGGCGCCCGCGATCTCGGGTGCGAAGGCGTGGACCGCCGAGGAGTAGGCGGGGATGCCGATGCTCGCGTACGCCCGTACCTGCATCTCGGCGGTGGCCACGCCGTTGAAGAACAGCCAGTCGCCGGGCGCCACCAGCCGCAGCCGCTGCATCTGGTCGAGGTCGCCGTGCCCGTCCTTGAGGCCGACGACGCCGTCGACCGTGGCCAGTTCCCTGGCCGCGGCGGTGCTCAGCTTGACCTGCCCGCGCTGGTAGACGATCAGGGGAAGGGGCGAGCCGCCCGCCACCGCGCGGACATGGTCCACATATCCGCGCTGCGGGGCGGAGACGAGGTAGTGCGGCATGAGCAGCCCGGCGTCCGCGCCGGCTCCCTCCGCGAGCCGGGCGAACTGCAGCCCGAGCGACCAGCCGTACCCGACGCCGGCCACCACCGGGACCTGTCCCGCCGCGACCTCGACGGCGGTGCGTACGACGGCGTGGTACTCCTCGGCGGACAGCGAGAAGAACTCACCGGTTCCGCAGGCGACGAAGACGGCACCCGGGCCGGCGGCGAGCTGCGCAGCCAGGTGGGTTCGGAAGCCGTCGAGGTCGAGGCCGCCTTCGGCGTTGAAGGATGTCAGTGGGAAGGACAGGACACCCTGCGCCATCCCTTTGCGCAGCCGATCCGCCGTCTCGCGGTCGCGCTCGATATCCCGAGTCGTCTCCATGCGTGCCACCTGTCTCCGTATGTAGACGGTCGTCTCGTGATGGAGAGCATGGCTACATGGCTGATAACCGTCAAGCATCGGTGCAAGAATTCTTCGAGTGCGTTCGGAAGGGATGGCGATGAGTGAGCCTGAGGCGGTCAGTGGCGTACGGGGCGTGAAGTCGGCAGCCCGTACGGTCGAGTTGCTCGAGCTCCTGGCCGCGCGGCAGAACCGGCCCGCCCGGCTGCGAGAACTCAGCGAGGCCCTCGGCGCCCCACGCAGCAGCGTCTACGCTCTGCTGCGGACACTGACGGAGCACGGCTGGGTCCGCACCGATCCCTCCGGCACGCTCTACAGCGTCGGCATCCGCGCCCTCCTCGCGGGGACGACCTACCTGGACGCGGACCCTTATCTGCGCATCGTCCAGCCGCTGATCAACGACCTGAGCGCCAGGCTCGACGAGACCATCCACTACGGGCGACTGGACCGCACGGACATCGTCTATCTGGCGACGCACGAATCCAGCCAGTACCTCCGCCCCTTCAGCCGCGTCGGCCGCCGGCTCCCGGCCTTCAGCACCGCACTGGGCAAGGCGCTGCTCGCCGAGCGGCTGGACACCGACCTGGCCGACCATGTCCCCCACACGCTGAAGCCCCTCACACCGAAGACCCACACCGACCACGACGCTCTGATCAAGGACCTGCGGGCCACCGCCGAGCGCGGATACGCCATCGACAACGAGGAGAACTTCATCGGCGTCGTCTGCTACGGATTCTCACTCCGGTTCACCACACCCCCGATCGACGCGATCAGCTGCTCGATCCCCATCGACCGGCTCAACCCCGCGAGGACCGAGGAACTCATCGAGGCCATGCGGCTCACCCGGCTGTCGATCGAGCGGATGGCGCCGATCGACCACACGATGCCGTAGGGCGTCCACCCGACGGGACAGCCGCTGTCCGAACCGTTGACCAGGCCGGCTGTGACGATCGCGTCCGTGCCGTCGCCGCACTTGGCCAGTTCGGGCAGTGCTGGGACTGTGAGACCGGCGCCGAATCGACCGGCACACCACCGATCACCAGGAAGTACCCTCGGTCACGCTTGCGGCCTGATCAACCCCGACGGCCTTCCGAACTCGACCAATGAGTGTGCAGCTGACGAGATGGCCACTGTCCGTCCCCCGCCTCACGTAGGCAGCCACCCAGGCCACCAGGGTGGGACATTGTCCAGGGTGCAGTTGCCATTGGTGTCGTTCCCCACCCCGAGCGGGGTCCCCAGCCAGGCGAAGTGCACCAAAGTCAGCGCGATCAGTGCTGCCAGGAAGACCGCAGGTGGTATCAACAAATTCAGGTACCGGCGCTTCTGATGCCGCAGCATGCCCGCGGGCAGCGCCCACGCAGCCAAGCCTGTGAATCCCGCCGCGAGGACCGTCAGCGGTGCTTCCCAAGTCCACAGATCGAACAGGCTCGGGTGTTCCCGCAGGATGACGGCGCAGGTCCGGCGCGCCGCGCGGGATAGCCGGTAGGCGCCGTAGCCCGTGAGCGCCCCTGCGAGCAATGTCAAGCAGCCTGCCATCCAGGGCGGATTGGTCTGTCTTTCCATGTCAGAGCTTGACGCACCGCAATGCTGAGAGGTTCCTCCACCTACCCGGCCGGACCCGGGAAGTGACGGCTTCCCGCCCGCCTCAGCCCTGTATCGCCACAGATCAGGCCCGGTGCTGACGGTTCAGCCCTTCGACACCGAGGAAGAGGCGATCGCGCTGGCGAACAGCACGCCGTACGGACTCGCAGCCGGTCTGCAGACCTCCGACCTGGCGCGCGCCCATCGGGTCGCCGCGCGACTGGACGCCGGCATCGTCTGGGTCAACGACTGGGCCATGCGCGATCCCGCCGTGCCCTTCGGCGGCGTCAAGCAGTCCGGCTACGGACGCGAATCCGGGCCGGAGGCGCTGCAGGCGTACACGAGGACCAAGTCGGTCGTTATTTCCCTGGTCTGACCCCTCGACAGGGCCGGCTCCGAGCGCCCGGCCGCCGCCGGCGGGCCCTCCCGGCCGGATCGGCCGGGTGAACTCCGTCCCCGGCTCTTAAGAGCCGGAGGTGAGCCGGGGGCATGGCGGCCTGGCAGTAGGCGTTGTCGCCCGGGCCGTGGACGCCACCGTTGAAGGCGACCCGGTACGGGCGGTTCGGCGCGAAACGGCGGGCGGTGGCGAAGCCGACCGCGTCCTCGTTGTGCATGCCGTTGATGACCCGGGCGCTCAGGTGCCAGCTCAGACCGTGGTCGGCGCTCAGGTCTGAAGAGGGAATGGGCGGTGAGGTCGGCACGGGACCAAGGCGGTGGACTGCGGCGGTGGACCGCCCTCGACGGCCTCAGCTCCTGCCTGAGCGGCGTCACTTTGCAGGAAGGTGAGCTCGCAGCTATCCTCATATTCAACAATGCGACTAAGTGCCTAGTTGTTTAGCAATGGCCGTGTGCCACTTCCATCAGCAGCGTTGACGAGAGGCGGTCGGCCCCGTGTCGAGCAGTGGGTATCTGCGCTATGTCGCCCTGGGTGACAGTCACACCGAGGGGCTCGGGGACGGCGACGACGTCTGTGGTCTTCGGGGCTGGGCGGACCGGCTCGCCGAGCAGGTCGCCCGCCACAGCCCCGGCCTGCTCTACGCCAACCTCGCGGTGCGCGGCCGTAAGGCCGGTCAGGTGCGCGCCGAGCAGCTGGCCCCGGCTCTCGCGATGCGGCCCGACCTCGCCACCGTGGTGGCTGGGGTCAACGATGCGTTGCGCCCGGGCTGCGACCTCGACGAGGTGGCCGGCCATGTTGAGGCGATGTTCGCCGCCCTCACGGCGCAGGGCGCCACCGTCGCGACCCTCATGTTTCCCGATGTCGGGCGTATCACGCCGTTGGCCCGCCCGATCGGTCACCGTGTTCTCGCACTCAACGCGCGCATCCGGGAGGCCGCCGACCGCCACGGCGTGGTGGTGGCGGAGACGGCCGCGCACGCGGCGGCGACCGATCCGCGGTTGTGGAGTGCTGACCGGCTGCACGCCGGCCCGCTGGGACACACGCGCATCGCGGCTGCCGTGGCCCAGGCGCTCGGTCTGCCGGGCAGCGACGACAAGTGGACCCTTCCCCTTCCGGCCGAGGGGACAGACATCTCTGTCTGGAGGACCGTGGGTGCCGAACTGCGCTGGGCCGGCACCTTCCTCGGCCCTTGGGTCGGCCGCCGCCTGCGTGGCCGCTCCTCTGGCGACGGCCGCCAGGCCAAGCGGCCGGCGCTGCTTCCGGTGGCCGCGTCCGCTGGGGACACCTCCCCATCGGTGTGATGCTCTGGCTTGCGACGACGCCGGCGGCTCCTCGTGCTGAACTGCTCTTCACCGGACGGGAGCTGGAAATGAGTGACATCCATCCCTTCGCGTACTGCGCGCGAAGCGTCTGCGGATCGTCAGCGACGTGGTCGTAGGCGTCGTGGCACTGCTGTTCCCCGTGTTCTGCGTCAGTCCAACATCGACCCCGCCAGTCACCTCCACAAGCTGCTCATCGGCTGGCCAGCGAGATGACGGAGGAGCTCGGCAAGGGCAAGCTGTTCGGCGCGCTCGTCGCCCCGCGACACTTTCACCGTCGCCGCACTCACCAGCCCCGAGGCGGCGCGCAACGCCGTCCGCCCGACACTCACCGTGCTGGCCAGTCGGCCTAGCGCAGGTGGGCAGGGAGCTGACCGCTCAGGCAGAGCCGGCCGTTGCCGTGCTCCTGCCGCTGACCGACCCGACCGTGGCACAGGTCGGGGACGGGCATCCGCTCTCCCACAGCGGCCTGGGCCTGAGGGCCTTCTCCTACTCGCTCGTCCTCGTCGTCTGCGGCATGCTCGCCGCCAATGTCATCAGCGGCCAGGTGGACCACGCCCTCGGCTACACCCACAGCGACATGGGCACGCTGCGGATCCACAGCCCGCTACTGCGGGCGACCCGGGTACAGACCCTGGCCCTCAGCAGCACGCTCATGCCGGGGATGGCTGTTCATCACGATCTTCTACATCGCCATGGCGGTACCGACGTCCGGCGCCACGGTCCCCCTCCAGGCACTCCCCGGCCGCCGGTGATCTGACGCAGGGGCTGGAACTCATCCTCTACTACGACGCCCAGGGCGACGCCGGACTGCCCCGAGGCTGGGTGATCCTGGGCTTGGGACTCGCGGTCGCGTGCCTCTTCGGCTTCGGCGTGACCCGGTTCTACGACCGCAAGGGACTGCATCGCAATCCCGCCGACAAGGAACCGCAGCCGGTCCTCGCTCGGACACAGACCGACGACCCCTGAGAGGCCGGGCTGCTCACAACCGTCCAGCTACTAACTTTGTTGACTAACTGTGTGGGTGGGACCGCCGCACTCAGCCGTCGGCCCGGAGCGCGGCCGTGCGCCGTTCGAGCCTGCGCAGCGCCATGTCCCCCCACTGGAGGTTCTCCCGCTCGAACGACATCCCGCGCAGCAGGGTGAGATACGGGCCGATGCGCTCGGCCTCGGCGAAGTACGCCTCCTCAGAGCGCCCGTCGAGCAGGCGCTGCCGGAGCCGCTCGTAGCGGGCCAGCTTGGCGGTGGCCCACTCCATGCGCTCGGTGATGGCGGTCCGGACCGCTTCCATGTCGCCCGCGTCCAGGCACTGCACCTTGACAAGCAACTCGTCCCGGATCACCGCCGGTTTACCCAAGGGCTCGGCGGTGTAGGCGTGGACGGCCTTCCGCCCGGCCTCCGTCAAGGAGAACAGTCGCTTGTTGGGGCGGCGCTTCTGCTCGACGACGCGGGCCGTGACGAGTCCTTCGGCCTCCATGCGATCCAGCTCCCGGTAGAGCTGCTGAGGCGTCGACATCCAGAAGTTGGCGACCGTCGCGTCGAACGCCTTCGCGAGGTCGTACCCGGACGCCTCGCCCTCCAACAGCGCGGCCATCACCGCGTTCCGCAAAGCCATGGATGCACGCTAGCAGATTAATCAACAACGTGACTAATAGTCACCCATTCCCTGTAGACAAGCCCTAACGGGGCCCTCTATTCTCCACCACACCTATTCACATTTCTGAGTATCAGAGGTGGGCTCATGCATCCCTTCCGCAAGGCCGTCGAGAGCGGCGACCTGGAGGCCGTGGCCGCTCTGCTGGCCGACGACGTCGTCTTCACCAGCCCCGTCACCTTCAAGCCGTACCCGGGCAAGGCGATCACCGCGGCGATCCTGCGCGGCGTGCTCCGGGTCTTCGAGGACTTCACCTACATCCGTGAGATCGCCAATTCCGACGGCCGCGATCACGCCTTCGTCTTCACCGCCACTGTCGCCGGCAAGCAGATCCAGGGATGCGACTTCCTGCACTTCGACGACGACGGGAAGATCGACGAGTTCACGGTGATGGTGCGCCCGCTCTCCGCCGCCCAGGCGCTCGGCGAGGCCATGGGCGCCCAGTTCGAGCAGATCGCCCGAGAGGCCGCCGAACAGTAACCACGACGACGGGCTTCGACGGACTGCGCACCCCTCCTGGCGGAGCGCCACAACGTCCCCGGCGGCTGCGCCACCTCCTTTCGACGAGGCCACTTCGAGTTCGAGACGGCGCTGCACCAGCTGTCCGGAGTCGGCCTGGAAGTCCAGCCGTACACGCTGCGCGGGCTGTTCGAGAAGCTGGGCGTCGCTGACTCGCTGTAGTTCGTCCAGGAGCACGACCTGTATCGCGCCGTGGTACCCGGCCGGCACGATGTGACCCTGCCCGCCGACTGGGCCGGCGCCGTGGACGCCCTGGGGGACGCCTTCCCCGGCAACCGCGCCCGCGTCGAGCGTTTCTTCGCGCTCGCCAGGGACGTGACGGAGCCGTCACGGCACACGACCTCGACGCCCGGATGCTCGCGCAGCCAAGCTTCCAGCGTGTCGGCGGTGCGGTCGGGCAGCACGTCGATCCGCTCATAGGTCTCGGCGTCGATCACCACGGTGGCATAGCGGTGCCGCCGGCGCAGAGCGAAGTCGTCGACGCCGATCACGCGGGGCGTCCGCCCGGTGGGCAACGGGATGCGCAGCAGGGCGCGCAGGGCCGTGTGGCGAGCAGGCCCGCCGCGAGTATCGCCAGCAAACGAGATCCCGCCCGGCCCGCCAATTCCTTCACCACAGCCTTGACTTACCTGGTCAGACGGGCCGTGCGTCGCTGGTGACGCTCAAACACTCCGGGCATCTGCTCGCGGAAGGGCTGCCGGCAGCCGCGCGTGGGACACACCAAGCGCCGCACCCGCACACGGACGTCGAGGACGGCTGCCCGTCCGCCGCCTCTGCTCGACGAGATCGGGCGCTGCGCGGACGAGACCAGGCGGACGTTCACCGACGGTGTGCTGGTCGTCATGGGCGACATCGCCGCCCGCCTGACGCCTGACGATCCGCCCTCCGCGAGCGAAGGCGCTCAGCGTCTTCGTCATGATGGTTGGGACATTCCATGGCCCGTGAGCGCCGGCGCCGAGCCGGTCGGCCACGTCCGCCTCGGCTACGCCCGAGCCTCGACCGCCCGGCAGTCCCTGGACGCACAGCTGGACTCCCTCGCCGAGGCCGGCGTGACCCGGGTCTTCTCCGAGAGGATCTCCACCCGCGCCACCACGCGCCCCGAACTGGAGGCCGCCGTCAAACTCGCCGGAGAGATCCGCTCCTCCGGTGTACGCGTCACCCTCCCGAGGAGTTGAAGGCCAGCGACGTCGGTCTGGAGTTCCTCACCGGGGAGCTTAAGGGCTGCCACGATCCCTCCGGCAATCGTGTTCACCGTGCTGGCGGCCATGTCCGATATGGAGCGCGAGTACATCCGCGACCGAACCCTGGAGGGCCACGAGAGGAGTCCTCGGAAGGGGCTTCGCCGCGCGGCGGGCACTCGCGGCAGCGCCGCCCCCCGGCGTGGACTCTTTGCGGGCAGGCGCCGCGGAGTCCTGAGCTCCTGGAACGCTCAGGAGCTCAGGGGCCTGCGAAGCCGTATGGGCAGGATCGAATCCTGCCAGGGGCACACTGCCGATGTACCTCAGCCGAAGTTCGCAGTGATCCGGTCGGCATACGTGCGGTACGCCTTGCGCCCGGCCGGGCTGGGCGCCCTCGCCGGCGAGGGCGGCGCCCTGCTGACACACAGCAGTGTCCAGCCAACTCCTAGTCAGTCCGCCCAACTGAACACAAGGACTTGACAGGGAATGTGAAGGCGGCGATGTCCCAGTCGCTGCTCGACCACGGCCGGGCCGGCCGGTTCGCCTTCCCACCGCCGATCGGGTCGCTGCTGGACGTGGACCTCGAAGACGGCGTCACGTTGCGCGTCTATATGGACGGCTCAGTGCCGGCCGACTGGTCCGGCGGCCGCACACCTGTTCTGGGCCCCGGCGTGGTGCCGGAACCGGGGGTGCTCTCCAGCTGCCCGTACGTGTACCGGGGGCGGTGCGAGAGCAGCGGAGCAAGCCGCCAGGTCTGGATCGGCACGCGGAGCGTGGCCCGCCCCACCGAATGGGTCCCCCTCGCCGACTGCACCTGGACCGACAACGGCCTGATCACCCCGGCTGCCGGCGAGATCCTGCGACAACACCCCCCTACCTCCGGCCCTTCACCGGCCGGGACGGCAGATCGCACGGGAGCCCTGCCGGAGAACGTCATCCGGTTCATCCGCGGCCTGGAGGCAGCCCAGCGCACCGGGACCGTCGAACACGTGCGCCGCCTGTGCGCCGGCAGCGGCCCGTTCCTTGAAACCCTGACGGGCGCAGTCCGCGCCGAAGCACAGCAAGCCCTCGACGAAGCCCGCGACTGGCTCACCGGGCACGAGGACTATCAGCAGCGCGTCTTCGCCGACCTCGCCAAAGCTGTCACCGAGAGGCGGGCCTGGGACGTCCGCTCCCAGCTGCAGACCGCAACGACCCACGTGTACCGTCGGTGATGCCCCAGACCGTGACCCCGCTCGCCCGTCACCCGTCGGCGATCGACTGACCGCACGCCATTGCGGGCGGCGTCATCCGCCACCATCGAGGTCGGCGCGCCGACGGAGCACCCGCAGCTCGTCACCGAGGAGCCGCATCTCGTACAGCTTCCCCCGCGCGTTGTCGAAGGGGCGGTGGAGGACCATCATCAGCCGGCCGTCGAAGGTGTGGAACAGCATGCCGTGACCGCTGTCGTCGCGGACCAGCGGCCGGCGCTGCTGCCACGGTCCCGTGATGTCCCCTGACTGCGAGACGGCGTAGGTCTGTACGTAGCCGCCGCCGATGGTGCCGTCCTGGCCGATCATGTTCATTTCGTACGTCGACCACAGCATGAGCAGCGTGCCGTCAGGGGCGCGGTACAGCTGAGGGCCGTCGGTGACATAGGGCGGGAGCTGGTTCGGGACGCCGCCCGGGATCTGCTCGCTGGCCCAGGGCGCGTCCGAGGCCTTGAACAGGAAGACCGGATCTCCGATCGTCCGGGACAGGTCCGGAGCCAGCCGGATCGCTTCCATGGTTCCGTCGATGGTCTGCAGCCACTCGTGCGCGTACACCATCCAGGGCTGCCCGGACGGGTCGACGTAGAGCGTGCCGTCGAGGGTCATGAGGTGCTCGGGCGGGGTGGGTCGTGAGGGGTCGACGACGGTGAAGGGACCCAGCAGCGAGTCGGAAACGGCCGTGATGGTGCCGCGCATGTAGTTCGGGATCTGGAACGGCGTGCCCCATCGGTTGGGTGGTGGCACCGGAAGCGGCTTGTCCTGGTTGTGCAGGGTGGTGAACAGGTAGTACCTGCCGCCCCGTTCGTGCACCTCCGGCGCCCACCCGCCGTCGGTCGCCCAGATTCCCTGCTGTCCGGCGGCCAGGAAGACCACGACGGGGCGCATCCAGTCGCGCAGGTCGTGGCTGCGGTAGACCATCGTGCCGGTGCCGTTCACGCCCGATACGGACGGGTCGTTGGAGGTGTAGAGGTAGTAGGCGCGGGTCTTCTCGTCGGCGACGATGAACGGATCGTGCAGCGGCATGCCGGGAAGCCGCATCGGTTCGGTATCGGCCACGGTCGAAGAATACGGTGGCGCGGTGTCGGCGGAAGCCGACGCGGATGACGCACTGCCTCGCTCTGGTTGCTGTCGCTCTCCGGTCGGCTGTGTCACTCGTCGTCCGGGGTGGCTGTCGGGTGTGTGAGTGTCGCGACCGCGGCGGCCAGTTGCTTCTGTACGGGCTCCGGCAGCGCGTCGCCCCTGACGGTGTTCACCAGATCCCGGGCCAGGTGGTGCACCTTGATGTTGGTGTTCTGGGAGGTCCTGACCAGAGTGGTCCAGGCGTCCTCCGGACTGAGGCCGAAGCTCGCCATCAGGATGCCGCGGGCCAGGTCGATCGTCGGCCGGGTCTGCATCGCTCGGCGCAGCTGCACCAGCTCTATGCGCGGGTCGGGCCGCTGCTCCGGATCGTCCGCGCCGGAAGCGGTGAACAGGGAACGGGCGTCGGTGAGATCGAGTACCCGCTCGACAGCGGGTCCGGCGGCACGCAGGGTGACGGTCTTGGACTCTTCCAGGGCCTGTTGGCGGATGCCCAGCAGGACGTTGAGGGTGGCGCAATCGAAGAACTCGACCCCGCTGAGGTCCAGGTCGATCCCTCGGGTCGAGTCGGCGAGTGCCGAGCGCAGCGCATGACGCAACCAAGGCTCCGCTTGAAGACCGAGTTCCCCCCACACGGTCACGACCATACGATCGCCCTCCTGGTCGACGAGCGCGGTCACCTCGGAGGCTCGGGGTGCCCCGCTACGGTCAACCGATCCCGCACTGGGGTCGCCGCCCCCCGACCCGGAGTGCGCTGAGTACGCCGACTGCGGCATGACGCTCTCCCACGACCTCTCGTCCACTTGCTTCTCCCAAGCTCGCGCCTACGCACCAGACACGTCAACAGATACACGAAATAAATTTCGGGTATTTGTGTGCGCGAAACCTTGAACGTATGATGCGTGCATGGGTGTAGTGCCTGAGCCGCACACTGGCTGGACGTTCATTACCAACCACGCACGCGTGCTGGCGGTCATCGCCGACGATCCGAACGCGCGCATCCGGGACATCGCGGCGCACTGCCGGCTTACGGAGCGTGCCGTCCAAAAGATCATTTCCGACCTGGAGCAGGCCGACTACCTGTCACACACCCGGGAGGGGCGTGGCAACACCTACCGGATCGAGCCCGGCAAGGTTCTGCGCCACCCCGCCGAAGCCGGCCTCAGCGTGGCCTCCCTGCTCTCCCTACTGGTGCAGGACGAGGTCGATCGCACGGCTCACAGCCGCGTCGGCCCCGATGGAAACCGGCCCCGTTAGGGCGTTTCCTCCCGGTCGTCGAGGCCACGCCGGAGCATCACGCGTCCGCCGGTTGCGGGGCGAGCAGGTCTGCGAGGTCGACGCGGGTGAGGAACTCGCGTCGGATGCGGTCGGCGACGTCCGAGACCTCCTCGGAGCCGTCGTCGGCGGGATCGATGTGGACCCGATACGGGCGCTGCCCGGCGGGGAGCGCGCCGACGCGGGCCATCTCGTCGGACACGGGCGAGGCGTCCGCGCCTTCGGGGGCCGGCGCGGCGAGTTTCTCGGCGACCCGTTCCATGAGACCGGGAGACCGGCGTACTTGGTCTCGTACTGTGCCTCGCCGGTGTGGTCGGCCGGGCGGCCGGAGTGGGCGAAGTGGTTGGTGCCGCTCGTGAACGAGCCGGGCACCACGATCGAGGTCTCGACGCTCCGGGCGAGCTCGGCGGAGTAGCTGACGGCCAGGGATCCATGGCGGCCTTGGCGGCGAAGCAGGGCGCCAGGTAGGGGCGGGGTACCGCCCTTGACGCTCGTGCTCGACACCCAGATCACCAGGCCCCGGCCCGCCGCGCGCAGGTGCGGCAGGACCGCCCGGTTGACGCGCCGGGTGGACAGTACGTTGACGTCGTAGAGCTCGGCGAGCTGCTCGGGGGTGAACGCCTCCGCGGGGCCGGTGACTGCTCGGGGGCTACGCGCAGAGCCCGGCGATCAGCGACGACGGACAGCGTGCCGCTTACACCTTCACCACACCCGTCCCCAAAGGGCCCCACGTCGGCCATGTGTTCCTGCAGGACCGCGCCGCCGGCACGGAGCAGGTGGTCGACGTGGCGCACGACGGGACGACACCGCTGCGGGTCCTGGGGCCCCCGTCGATCAGTGGCGACGGCCGACGGGTGCTCTTCTCGAAATTCAACAGCGGGGCCGTCACCCCCGACGACCGGTCCAGCAGCACGTTTGTCAGGGACGTGGAGACCGGCAGCACGATCGCGGTCCCGGGCAACCCGGACCGGCCCGGCACCAGCGGCGGCACCCTGAGCGCCGACGGCCGCCATGTGGCGTACGAGCTGGGAGCCGACGACCCCGCCGCCGAACTCGGCTGGGCCTGGCCGGCCGTGGTCCTCGACCTGAAGACCGGGGAGTCCCGGCGCGTGAGCTCGGGCACGGACGGCGGTCCTGCGAACGGGTCGCTCGGGCGGGGGGCCATCTCGGGCGACGGCCGGCTCGTGGTGTTCAACTCGAACGACACCGACCTCGTGCCCGAGGACACCAACGCGGTGAGCGACGTCTTCGTGCACCGCGTCCGGTGACCGCCGACGCCGTGGCGGTCCGGCGTCAGTGCCGCGCGGCCGGGTCGCGCGTCGTCGTCCCGGAGGACGGCCGCGCGCGAACCCAACGGAACAGCACCACTGAGCAGAGGGCCGCGAACGCGCACCAGGTCGAGACGAACTCCAGCCGCCACAGAGCCCAACAGGCCAACGCCCCCACGGCGACCAGCATCCCCAGCACCAGCAGCGGCCGGTCACCGGACAGCAGCAACGAGCCCACGGTCACCACGAGGTAGCCCGTGACGAGCAGAGGCGTGTGGGAAAGGTCGAACGTGTAGCCGATCGTGCGACCGCGGATCTCGGCGGTGACCGGGCCGGTGGCAAGCCCGTACGCGAGCATCGCGGCCGTCGCGGCTCCGGCTGCGAGCAGCAGGCTCAGTCGGCGCCGGCTGTGCGGTGGGGCGGCACACAGCACTCCCGCCGGCACCCAGACCGCGAGCAGGGGCAGTGCGATGACGGCCCACAGGGTGGTGGCAGGTCCGCTGCCACCACCCGATTCCCAGACGACCGACTCGACGATCTGATGGGCCCCGAGCAGCAACGGCAGCGCGGCGAGCGGCAGATCCCGGCTCCATCCCACCCGCGCCACACACGCCACTCCGACGCCCGCGACAGCGGTGCCCGCCACGAGATCGGCCGTCGCACTCCAACACATCACGCCACCATGGGGTTCGCCGTCGTGCGTATCCGCCTACGCCGCAGACCAAGCTACGTCCGGCCCCGCCGACGATCCGGGTGACACGACGGCCGAGCCCTGCCTGTCACGGCCACAACGGCTGAGCCCCCACGGCTTTCCGGGCTCGCTCACGCCCACGGGTGGTCCTGCCCGCGCAGGAGCTAGAGGCGGATGGTCATCTCCACGGTCACGTCGTCACCTTCCGAGAGCCCCTGCGGCTTGCGCACGGCGTTCTTGAGCGGCAGCAGGTAGCCGCCGTCCCTGGGGAAGAGCGACGTCTCGAAGGCGACCTCGCCGATCCGGGCCTCGACCGGGATCACGCCCCAGCCGTACGTGGCCATCGCGGCCACCTCGCGGATGTCGGCGCACTCCTGCTCCGGCACGGGGACGAAGTAGTACGGCGCCGGCCCGCGCCATTCGATCAGCCGGCCCGGTGATCACGTGCTGTCTCCCGCCAACTCGCCGACGATCCACGGGGGGTGAGACTACCTGCCGTACGGCGGTGCGACATGGCGTGGTCGGAGGACGTCACCCTCCCCCGAAGGTGACGTCCTCCGACCGCTTCCCCCGGCGCCGGACAGTGGTCCGAGCATCGTCCGTGTGCGGCCTGCTCGTGCTGTCACCAGCACATGACGGCTGTTTCCCCCGAACCCCAGCCGGAGTACAGGCGCACACGGACGAAGTAGCGGCGGCCCTTGACGAGATGGGCCTTGATCGTGGCGTTGCGCGGTGTTCCCCCGTCGTCCTGGCCGGTGAGGTAGCGGGGCTCGCCGTCCCGCTCCTCGAAGACCACGACGACCGTGTCGCTGTCGCCGAACGTGCCCACGGTGTACTCGCGGGTCTCCGGCGGCTCGACGACGAAGTCGGCCTGTTCGCCGGGGCCGAGGCTGAGCGGCGCCGAGCGGAAGGGCACCAGGGCGGGTGGCCCCGGCGGACCGGCCGGCGGGTACCAGCGCAGCACGAACTCCTTGTCGGCGGCCGAGAGCGTGCCCGGCGAGTTCAGACCCGCGCGGTACTGCTCGGGCTCCAGGATCAGCCCCGCCGAGAAGGGGTACTGCATGATCGAGTGCGGGTCCCAGACGGAACCGTTGACCTCGTCGCGGTCGAGCTTGCGCAGGATGTTGAAGAAGGTCCTGTCCCGGTTCCAGAAGTTCGGCGGGCCCGCCAGATCGGCGTAGACGGCCTCGTCGTCCCAGTGGATGCCGGCGAACGGGCTCTGGTGCTCGTGGAGCATGCCGAGCGCGTGCCCGATCTCGTGCAGGGCCGTCCCGCGCTCCCCGGGCGCGGTCAGGTCCCAGCCGAAGTTCATGGTGCGTTCGTGCAGGCCGACCCGCAGCGCGTCCTTGCCCACGGTCGACCAGGAGCCGTCGCCGAGCTGGAACCCGATGCGCAGTTCGGCCTCCGAGCGGTCGCCGACCTCGGCGAACGACACGCCCATGCCTAGGTCCTGCCACTCCTGGAAGCACTCGCGTACGACGTCCTGCTGTTCCTTGGCGCCGGCCCACGACACCCGCCGGGTCGCCCCGGTGCCGGGCACGGGAATGACCGAGCCGTCGGTGTCGTCGTCGAAGAAGTAGTAGTGCAGCACGGTGTTGTTGACCCACATACGGCTTCCGCCGATGAGCGCACTGAGCCGCTCGGCGGCCAGCCCTGCCGCGAAGGCGGGGGCGGGCTGCTGCGCGAGGGAGCAGTAGCGTGCGGTCATGGCGATGAGCATGCCGTCGACCGTCCCGGGAGCGCCTGAGTCGGGGCCTACTCAAGTCACCCTGTATCAGGCTTGAGTACGGCGGCTCTAGCTTCCGTGATGACTTTGGAACGGGGCGCGAAGACCCTGGAGCTGCCCTGGCCCTTCACCGGCCGGGACGACGAACTGGAACTGGTCCGCCGGTCCGTGACCTCCGCACGCAGCGGCATCGTGGTGACCGGCCCGGCCGGCAGCGGCAGGACCCGCCTCGTGACGGAGGCCGTCCGCGGGTCCGACTGCGCCAAGGTGGCCGGAACCCCCGAGACCCGGCAGATCCCCTTCGCCGCGTTCGCGCACCTCCTGCCCGAGAACGTCTCGCTGCACCGCGCGGTCCAGCTGCTGTCCGGGACCCGGCTGTTGCTGGTCGACGACGCCCATCTGCTCGACGACGCCTCGGCCGGCCTGGTCCACCAACTTGCCGTGCACGGACGCACCCGCCTGCTCGTCGTCGCCACCGACGGCGCCCCGGCGCCCGGCGCGATCTCCCGGCTGTGGACCGGGGAACTGCTGCCGCGCCTCGCCCTGGAGCCGCTGCCCCAAGAGGAGACGGCCCACCTGCTGACGGCGGGCGCCGCCGGCGGCCTGGAGCCGCTCACCGTCGACCGGCTGTACCGCCTGTGCCAGGGGGACCTGCGGCTGCTGCGCGACCTCGTGGGCGCGGTGCGCGAGGGCGGGCTGCTCACCCGGGTGCCGGGCACGGACGAGTGGGCGTGGCGCGGCCCGGTGCCGATGACCGCGACCGTACGCGAACGCAGCGCGCCCGTCCTCGACCGCGGCTGCCCCGAGGAGAGCGAGACCCTCGAACGACTGGCCTTCGCCGAGCCCCTGCCGCTGCCTCTGGACGACCTCCACCTGATGAGCCTCGAACGCCTGGAGGCCGACGACCTGGTCCACGTCGACGACCACGGCACCGTCCGCCTCGCCCACCCCCTGCACGGCCCGGTGCTGCGGGCCGCCGCCGGACGGCTGCGGGCCAGGCGACTGGCCCGCACGCCGGACAGCTGCACAGCCGCCCTGGAGACGGAGGCGGCCACGCTGACACGGGGGATCGAGAGCGCCGACGTACGGACGATTCCCGCGCCCGTGGGGGAGTGGCTGGTGGCGGAGGGCGCACCGGTGCCGGCCGGCTACGCGGCCGTACGAGCGCGGTTCTCACGGCTGCGGGGGGAACTGCGGGAGGCGGCCGCCTGGGCGAGGGAGGGGCTGCTGGGCGCGTCCGACGACCGGTCCTGCCGCGCCGAACTCGCCCTGGCCGTAGCCCAGTCGGGCGAGCTGTCCCAGGAGGGCCTCGGGGACGGGACGGCGGCCTGGCAGGCGGCCGCCCGCGGCGACCTCGACGGAGCCGTGGAGACGATCGATCCCTACGACGCCGTCCGCCTCGGCGCACCCGAGCGGGCCCTCGGCCTTCTGACCGGCGTCTTCGCCGCCCACGCCGACGCGCTCGCCCGCGGCGACGGACCGGCCCTGGACCGGGCCGCCGTACGGCTGGAGGAGCGCGGCTTCCTGCTCTTCGCGGCCGAGGCGCACGCCCAGGCCGTACGGGCACACCGCGACCCGCGTGCCGCCCGCACCTCACGCACCCGCGCCGTCGCACTCGCCCGACGCTGCCAGGGCGCCCGCACCCCGGCACTGTCCGGGCTGGTCCTGGGCGAACTGACCGCCAGGCAGCGGCAGATCGTGACCCTCGCGGCCGCCGGCCTCAGCAACCGGCAGATCGCGGAGAAGCTCACCCTGTCGATCCGTACCGTCGGCAACCACCTCTACAGCGCCTACGCCCGGCTCGGCGCGAGTGACCGCGGCGCCCTGCCGTGGCTGGTGGAACTGCCGGCAGCGCAGTCGGCCTGAACTGCGCCCATTGGACCGGCGGTCTGACCCCCGTGATCGGGGGAGGGGTCAGGCCGCCCCCCGACGTCAAGGGCACGGGTGGGTCAGGCCGCGCCGAACGCCGAGAACGCCCACCCCGTCGCCTGGTGCGTCGCGTCGCCCGGCAGTGTGGCCCGCGCGTCGCGCAGCGCCTCCGCCAGGGACAGACCGGCGCTCAGCCCCTTGTGCAGCGCGAGCATCAGCGGCACCACCGCCGCGTCGTTGACGGGTGCGCTGCACGCCACCACCCCGGCCGTGCCCAGCGGCAGCAGCGCGGTGACCAGGCCGAGCAGCTCGTCGGCGCCGACGGACGCGAACCGGGCGGTGTCGCAGCAGGACAGGATGATCCGGTACGGGCTGCGGTCCAGGCGCTCGAAGTCGTGGACGATGAGCGGGCCGTCGGCCATCCGCAGCGACGAGAACAGCGGGCTGTCCGCGCGGAACGTGCCGTGCGCGGCGATGTGGGCCAGAGCCGAGCCGTCGAGCTCCTCCAACACCCGTGGAACACGTGCCTCTTCGTGCTCCAGCACGATCGAACCGCCGTACCGGTCGGCCAGTTCGGACACCTCCGCGCCGCCCGTCGCCAGCCCCGGGCCGCGCACCAGCACCTGCCGTCCGCCGGGCGGCGGCGCCGTCTCCCGGGCCCGCAGCCAGCTGCTCGCCGACGGCGACACGCTGAACACCCGGTCCCGCAGCGAGGGCAGGAGCGCCCACGGCACCCGGTGCAGCCGGCCCGGCGGCACCACCACGACCGGCCCGGAGCCCAACTGCGCCGCCGCCGGACCGAGCAGCAGCTCCTCCAGCCGACGGCCCGCCGCCTCCACCACCGGAAGCCTTGCCTCCGCCCCCGGATGGGCCAGCCGCCGCAGCCCGGCCTGCACATGCTCGGCCTCGGTCTCCGCCTCGGCGAGCAGCCCCGCCTCGAACCGCCGCACCCGCCCCTGCCCGCACAGCAGCACGTGCACACGCCCGTCGAGCACGGCCAGCTCCACCAGCCGCACGCCGTCACCCAACCGTTCCAGCAACCGGGCAGGGTCGAACCGGTCTCCGTCGCCGGGCGCGTCGCCGCGCATGTGCAGGGTCCGGGAGCGGATCTCCCGCTCGAGCCGCCGCTGTTCGCGCTCCAGGGCCGGAACCGAGCGGCCGTCCCTGCGGGCCTCCTCCGCGCGGGCGGCGATCTCGCGGAACGCGGTGAGGTCACCGAGCAGCGCCGCGTCGGCGGGCGGCCGGGTCGGCGGCGCGGACAGGACGGTCGCCCGCCAGCGCTCGCTCCACCTCAGCAGCCGCCGAGGCCCGCCCGAGTCGAGACTGGCCCGCTGGGCCAGCGCGGCGAGCTCCGCGCCCTGCGCGGTGGCCCGGGCCCGCAGCTCCGAGGCGCCGAGCGTCATCCGGTGGTCGTCGAGCACGTCCAGGCCACGCCGGCAGGCCTCCAGGACACCCCGGCCGGAACCGGCCGCCCGGGCCCGCAGCGCCTGGGCCGCCCAGCCGGTCATCCGGGCCAGCGGCGGCCCGCTGTGCCTGCTGCGCGCGGCGACGGCCAGGTGCCGCTCCGCGTCCGCCGTCCAGCCCAGGCCGAGCGCCATCCGGCCGGCGAGCAGCGAGGCCTCCGGCGCGGCCGGCGCACCGAAGGCGGCCAGCCGTTCGGCCACCGCGGCGGCGTCCGCGACCAGTCGTCCGGAGCCGCGCCCGGCGGCGACCCGGGCCTCGATCAGCACCAGCCGGGCGTGCGTCTCCCACCAGGTGCGCCGCTGCCCGGCGAACAGCCGTACGGCCATGTCCGCGCGCGCGATCGCCGTATGCGGATCGCCCACCAGCCGGGCCGCCCGCGCGGCGGCCAGCAGCAGTTCCGCCTTGCGGGTGGACTGCCCGCCGATACCGTCGAGGACGGCGATCGCCGCGTCCGCCTCGGCCAGCGCCTCCGGGGCGAGCCCGGCGGCCATCAGGACCTCGCAGCGCCGGATGTTCAGCATGAACGTCGGCGTCCCCAGCTTGGCGTACCGCTCCTCGGCCTCGTCAAGGAGCCGCAGCGCGGCAGGCACGTCCCCCGACCGGAACGCGGCAAGGCCCCGGCTCTCCACCGCGTCGGCCTTGTCGTGCTCCTGGCCCGTGGTGTCCCACAGCGCCTCGGCCGCGGTGAAGTCGGCGTCCGCGCGGTCCACCGCGCCGAGCGCGAGATGCACGGTCGCGCGCAGGGTCAGCGCACGCGCCGTCCAGATGACGTCGTCCACCTGCCGCAGCACGGGGATCGACCGGCGCACGTCGTCCAGCGCCTCCCGGTGACGGCCCAGCACCCACGAGGCGTAGGCCCGGCGGTACAGCACCCGCGCGCGGGTGTGCCCGCCGCTCACCGCGACACCCCGCTCCAGCGCCTCCAGGCCCTGCCGGGTGCGTCCCGCGTGCACCAGCGCCACACCGAGGGCGGCCAGGACGTCCGCCTCCCGGTCGGCCGACTCCGCGCGCGCCGCCAGATCGCGGGCGCGGCGCAGATGGTGCAGCGCGAGCCTGAGGTCGCCCCAGTCCCGCTGCCAGATCCCGATCACCTGGTGGGCGACGGAGGCATGCAGCAGTGGAGGATCGGCGTCGAGCACCTCTTCCGCCCTCGCCAGCGCCTCGTTCGGGGCGGCGAACACCATCGGCAGCAGTTCGAGAACCGAGTCGCTTCCCGCTGTCACCTCATGGATGGTAGTGGCCCCGGACGCACCCGAAACAGGTTTGGCGCTGTATCAATCGCCGGTCACGCCGCTCTGACTGACGACCATCGCCTCAACGGGAGGACACGCCATGGCACCTCAGCGATTCCACGAGCAGTTCGACCAGATCCAGCGTTCGATGCCCGACGTCTCCCTGGCCATGGGACCCGACGACGCGGCTGAGTTCATCTACGAGAAGGGCGTGGTCCTCGCCCGCGACGGCGAGGAGGCGCGGCTCGTCGAGGACACCGTGCGCACCCGCTTCACCGAGGCACCCGGCCTGACGCCCGACTACGTGCGCCGGGCGAGCCCGGAGACCAACCGCTCGGGCATCACCCGCATCCAGGTCGGCGACCCCGGCGAGGGCGAACCGGCCGTCGCGCACGCCCTGCGCGCCCTGCGCGAGCACGAGGGACGCGCCGGACGCCGCCTGGTCAGCCGCAATCACGTGGTGTCGATCGCGGTCAACTCCTGCCCCGGCGACGAGCCCGTGCCCGCCCCGCCCACCCAGGGCACCAACCCGGCCCCGGCCGAGGCCGGCTACGACCGGGACACCGCTGTCGGCGTCCTCGTCATCGACAACGGACTCACCCACGACTACGCGTCCGCCGCGCTGCTCGCCCACGTCCAGGGCGACCTCCACGGCACCGAGACCGACAGCCAGGGCAACCTCCTGCAGTACATCGGCCACGGCACGTTCATCGCCGGGCTCGTCGCCGCGGTCGCGCCCAACACGAACGTCACCGTCCGCAACACCCTGACCGACGCCGGCGCCATCCTGGAGTCCGAGTTCGGGGAGAAGCTCTTCGAGGCCGTCGACCAGAACGGCTGGCCCGACGTCATCAGCCTCTCCGCCGGCACCTCCAACGGCCGTACCGACGGTCTGCTCGGCGTGGACGCCTTCATGCGGGAACTGCGCACCCAGCGGACCCTGTTGGTCGCCGCGGCCGGCAACAACGCCAGCGCCACTCCCTTCTGGCCCGCCGCATACGCCTCGCTGCCCGACTACGAGAACGTCGTGCTGTCGGTCGGCGCGCTGCGCGGCGACGGCGAGTTCGGCGC
The DNA here is from genome assembly GCF_040295365.1 of Streptomyces sp. NPDC002838. Classification (NCBI taxonomy): domain Bacteria; kingdom Bacillati; phylum Actinomycetota; class Actinomycetes; order Kitasatosporales; family Streptomycetaceae; genus Streptomyces; species Streptomyces sp. NPDC002838. The sequence goes on from NZ_JBEOVF010000009.1 coordinate 159,732, forward strand.
CTGCTTCAGCAACCACGGCCCCTGGGTGCGGGCCTACGCGCCCGGCGAGCGCCTGACCAGCGCCCTCACCGGCTTCGACGTGCCGGTCCCGTACGTGTACCAGCACTCCACGTACGACGCCTGCCGGTACGGCTTCACCTACCAGTGCACCTGCCAGTCGCCCCGCCACACCGGCGTGTTGAGCGAGGCGAACGCCGCCACCAAGCCCGACCAGGTGATGTTCGAGGGGTTCGCGCACTGGAGCGGCACCTCCTTCGCCACCCCCGTGGTCGCCGGGATGATCGCCGCCCACATGGTCGCGCACAAGGAGACCGACCCGCGCGCCGCCCGGCAGCAACTGCTCGCCGCGAACACCGAGCTGGCGGAGGTGCGCGGGGCGCACGTACCGGCGCTGCGCCCGCCCACCTGGCGCCCGGTCCCGGTCGTGCAGCGCTCCGTCGGCGCATGAAGGCCGGAACCGCCCCCTCCACGGCGTACGATGACTTGCCGTACACGAGGGGTGGGGCCGTGGACCGTACAGATGTCGGCGCACTCGTCCAGTCCGCCGTCGACGGTGACGCGGCGGCCTGGAAGGCGCTGGTGGAGGGGCTGAGCCCACTGGTGTGGTCCGTGGTGCGGGCGCACCGGCTCTCCGACGCCGACGCGCACGAGGTGTACCAGACGGTGTGGTTCCGCTTCGCCCAGCACCTGGGGCGGATCCGCGAACCGCAGAAGGCCGGATCGTGGCTGGCGAGCACCGCACGGCACGAGTGCCTGAAGGTGCTCAAGAACTTGAGGCGGACGACGCCGACGGACGATCCGCACGTCCTGGACCGGGTCAGCGAGGACCGTACGCCCGAGCAGTCGTTCCTGGACTCGGAGGAGGCGGCCGCCGAGACCGAGCGGATCCGCCGCGTGTGGCAGGAGTTCGAGGAACTCGGCGAGCGGTGCAGGCAGTTGCTGCGCGTGCTGATGGCCTCGCCGCCGCCCAGCTACCAGGACGTGTCCGCCGCGCTGGGTATCGCGGTGGGCAGCATCGGGCCGCTGCGCCAGCGCTGTCTGCGCCGCCTCCGGGCCCGACTCGACGCACGGGGAGCGCTGTGAACGACATGAGCGACATGTTCGACCTGAACGACGACCCGTTCGCCGAAGAAGGCATCGGCGACGAGGAGTTCGACGACGGAACCGGCGCGGAACTCGACGACGGCCTGCTGGGGGAGCTGCGCCAGGCGGCCGGCATCCTGGACCCGGTGCCGCCCGCACTGCGCCAGATCGCCGTGGAGGCCTACGCCCTGCACGATCTCGACGCCCGGATCGCCGAGCTGACCTTCGACTCGCTGGTCGACGCGATCCCGGTGAGAGGAGCGACGGACCCGCCCCGGATGCTGACCTTCCACACCGGGGACGTGACCGTCGACGTCGAAGTGACCGCGCAGGGCCTGATGGGACAGGTGCTGCCCCCGCAGCCGGCCCGCATCGAGGTGCTCGGCGGCCCGCAGACGAGCCTGCCGCTCATGGCCGACGCGATGGGCCGCTTCACCTCCGAGGAGGCTCCCACCGGCCCCTTCGCCCTGCGGTTGCGGGCCGGCGGGGAGGTAGTGGTCACGGAGTGGCTGCGGGCCTGACCTGCCCCGGCGGGGACCGCGAGCCGCAGCCCGGGGCCGGTCCCCGCCAGGTCCGGCGCGGTCAGCCGGTCACGGCGTCGACGAGGGTGGCGAGCGCCGCCGCGAGGCGCCCGAGGCCCGGCCCGGCGGGCCCGCCCGGCTCGGTCATGTACGTGTCCCGGCGGATCTCCACCATCAGGGCCAAGACGCGGGGCTCCTTGCCGTAGAAGTCGAGCGGTACGTACGTCCCGCTGAACGGACTGTCGAGCCCGATCTCCCCGCACCCTGCGAACGCCGCCCGCGCCGCGGCGAGCAGCGCTGGCGGGGTGTGGAAGGAGTCGGTGCCCAGACAGACGGGCGGCCGCGGCCCCTCGCCGTGCAGTTCGTAGGGCAGCGCGGCGGTGGGATAGGAGTGCACATCGACGACCACGGCCCGCCCGGCGACGGCGAGCCGCTCGGCCACGGCGTCCGTCATGGCCCGCGCGTACGGCCGGAAGTACCGCTCGATCAGCGGCTCGGGATCGGCGTCGGCGGGCCGCAGCGCCGCGCGGTGAGTGGTCCGCGTGTACACGGCGCCCATCCCCACCGCGAGCATCTCCTCCCGTTCGTCCGGAAACCGCTCCGGATCGACGACCAGCCTGGACAGCCGGTTGACGAACCGCCAGGGAGCGACCGCCGACAGCCCGACGGCTTCGGCGGCGAGCTCAGCGGTATGAGCGTCGGTGATGTGGTCCAGCTCCCGCTCCAGCCCCTCGTCGTCCAGCACGATGCCGCCGCGCACCGACGCCGGTATCTCCCGCGCGGAGTGCGGCACATGAAGGATCACGGGGGAGCGGTCCGCGCCGGCGAGGAGCTCGAAGGACGGTGCGGCTGGGGTCATGAAGCTGCTCCCGGGGCGTTGTCAGTGGTGTGATACGTGATCAAGTGCCCTGTCGAACCGGGTCCGGCCTAGGGCCTGTCCGGCGGATCATGCCGCAGATGCAGGGGGTCTGGCACGTCCACCTGCGGCGTTGCCGTCGGTCGCCGACTCCCCCACGCTCGAATGCGCTCGCGCGGGGGACCCCCATCGCGTCGACGCCCTCCTCCGCCTTGCAGCTGCACGCACCAGACCCCGCTCACCTGCGTTGATGGGTCGCCGCCGATTTCCTGCGACCTGATCCGCCGGACAGGCCCTGGTTGCGCGAGCGACCGGAAACCGCTCCGCCCCGGCCGGGCACATGCCGACCGGGGCGGAGTCACGGAATCAGGCGCGGCCGCGAGGCCTACCGCGTCAGCTCAGAGACGTCAGCGCCTCGTTCCACGTGGTCGACGGGCGCATGATCTTGGCGGCCTTGGCCGGGTCGGGCTGGTAGTAGCCGCCGATGTCGGCCGGCTTGCCCTGGACGGCGTTCAGCTCGTCGACGATCTTCTGCTCGTTCGCGGAGAGCGTCTCGGCGAGCGGGGCGAAGGCCTTCGCCAGGTCCGCGTCGTCGGTCTGCTGGGCCAGCTCCTGCGCCCAGTACAGGGACAGGTAGAAGTGGCTGCCGCGGTTGTCGATGCCGCCGACGCGACGGGTCGGGGACTTGTCCTCGTTGAGGAAGGTCGCCGTGGCGCGGTCGAGGGTGTCGGCGAGGACCTTCGCGCGGGAGTTGCCGGTGAAGTCGGCGTACTGCTCCAGGGACGGCACCAGCGCGAAGAACTCGCCGAGGGAGTCCCAGCGCAGGTAGTTCTCCTTGACCAGCTGCTGCACGTGCTTCGGCGCGGAGCCGCCGGCGCCCGTCTCGAACAGACCGCCGCCCGCCATCAGCGGGACCACCGACAGCATCTTGGCGCTGGTGCCCAGCTCCAGGATCGGGAACAGGTCGGTCAGGTAGTCGCGGAGGACGTTGCCGGTCACCGAGATCGTGTTCTCGCCGCGGCGGATGCGCTCCACCGACAGCTTCGTGGCCTCGACCGGGTTCAGGATCCGGATGTCCAGGCCCTCGGTGTCGTGCTCCGGCAGGTACGCCTTGACCTTGGCGATCAGGTTGGCGTCGTGCGCGCGGGTCTCGTCGAGCCAGAACACCGCCGGGTCGCCGGTGGCGCGGGCCCGGGTGACGGCCAGCTTCACCCAGTCCTTGATCGGGGCGTCCTTGGTCTGGCAGGCGCGGAAGATGTCACCGGCGGAGACCGTCTGCTCGATGACGGCGTTGCCGTTCTGGTCGACCAGGCGGACCGTGCCCGTGGTCGGGATCTCGAACGTCTTGTCGTGGCTGCCGTACTCCTCGGCCTTCTGCGCCATGAGGCCGACGTTCGGGACCGAGCCCATCGTCGACGGGTCGTAGGCGCCGTGGGCGCGGCAGTCGTCGATCACGGCCTGGTAGACGCCGGAGTAGCTGGAGTCCGGCAGAACAGCCAGGGTGTCGGCCTCCTGGCCGTCCGGGCCCCACATGTGGCCGGAGGTGCGGATCATGGCCGGCATCGAGGCGTCCACGATCACGTCGGACGGCACGTGCAGATTGGTGATGCCCTTGTCGGAGTCGACCATCGCCAGGTCCGGGCCCTCGGCGAGCTCGGCGTCGAAGGAGGCCTTGATCTCGGCGCCCTCCGGCAGGGACTCCAGGCCCTTGTAGATGCCGCCCAGACCGTCGTTCGGGGTCAGACCGGCCGCGGCGAGGGTCTCGCCGTACTTCGCGAACGTCTTCGGGAAGAAGGCGCGCACCACGTGACCGAAGATGATCGGGTCGGAGACCTTCATCATCGTGGCCTTGAGGTGCACGGAGAACAGCACGCCGTCGGCCTTGGCCTTGGCGATCTGCGCGGTGAGGAACTCGCGCAGCGGCGCGACGTGCATGACGGAGGCGTCGACGACCTCGTCCTTGAGAACGGGTACCGACTCGCGCAGCACGGTGGTCGTGCCGTCGTCGCCCACGAGCTCGATGCGCAGGGCACCGTCCTCGGCGATGACCGCGGACTTCTCGGTGGAGCGGAAGTCGTCGACGCCCATGGTGGCCACGTTGGTCTTGGACTGAGGGGTCCAGGCGCCCATGCGGTGCGGGTGGGTCTTGGCGTAGTTCTTGACCGACGCGGGGGCGCGGCGGTCGGAGTTGCCCTCACGCAGAACCGGGTTGACCGCGGAGCCCTTGACCTTGTCGTAGCGGGCCCGGATGTCCCGCTCCTCGTCGGTCTTCGGATCGTCCGGGTAGTTCGGCAGCGCGTAGCCCTGGCTCTGCAGCTCGGCGATCGCGGCCTTGAGCTGCGGGATCGACGCCGAGATGTTCGGCAGCTTGATGATGTTGGCCTCGGGCGTCTTGGCCAGCTCGCCGAGCTCCGCGAGGGCGTCCGGGATGCGCTGTCCCTCCTCCAGGTACTCCGGGAACAGCGCGATGATGCGCCCGGCCAGCGAGATGTCGCGCGTCTCCACGGCGACACCCGCCTGCGAGGCATACGCCTGGACCACCGGCAGGAAGGAATACGTCGCCAGGGCCGGGGCCTCGTCAGTGTGCGTATAGATGATGGTCGAGTCAGTCACCGGGTGCTCCGCTCCACGTCTGCAACATTGCTCGACATCAAGATATCTCCTGACCGGCCCCGACTCGACAGGGGTCCTTACATGGGTCAGTCGAAGCGGCCCGACGGCACCCCCTCCGCCTCCTCGACGCCCCGCTGCTGCGGGATCATCACGGCACCCTGCTGCAACGCCACCGTCCGCGCCGGCGCCGGAATCCGGATGCCCTCGGTGCGGTAGCGCCTGTGCAGGCGCTTGATGAACTCGTGCTTGATCCGGTACTGGTCGCTGAACTCGCCCACGCCCAGGATCACCGTGAAGCCGATCCGCGAGTCGCCGAAGGTGTGGAAGCGGACCAGCGGCTCGTGCTCCGGGACCGCGCCGGTGATCTCGGTCATCACCTCGGCGACGACCTCGCAGGTGACCCGCTCGACCTGGTCCAGATCGCTGTCGTAGGCGACCCCCGCCTGGACCAGGATGGTCAGCTGCTGCTCGGGACGCATGAAGTTGGTCATGTTCGTCTTGGCGAGCTCCCCGTTGGGGATGACGACCAGGTTGTTGGAGAGCGAGCGGACCGTCGTCTGGCGCCAGTTGATGTCCTCGACGTAGCCCTCCTCGCCGCTGCTCAGCCGGATGTAGTCGCCGGGCTGGACGGTCTTGGAGGCGAGGATGTGGATGCCCGCGAAGAGGTTCGCGAGGGTGTCCTGGAGGGCCAGGGCGACCGCCAGACCGCCGACACCCAGAGCGGTGAGCAGGGGCGCTATGGAGATGCCCAGCGTCTGGAGCACCACCAGGAAGCCGATCGCCAGGACCAGCACCCGGGTGATGTTGACGAAGATCGTGGCCGACCCGGCGACCCCGGAGCGGGACTGGGTGACCGTCCGCACCAGACCCGCGACGACCCGGGCGGCCGCCACCGTCGCGACGAAGATCAGCAGCACGGTCAGGACCTGGTTGATGTTGTGCTGGACCGTCGCGGTCAGCGGCAGCACCGCCGCCGCGGCGGCCGCACCGCCCGCGATCGCCGCCGCCGGCACCATCGTCCGCAGGGCGGCCACGATGACGTCGTCGCCGCTCCAGCGGGTGCGGTCGGCGTGCTTGCCCAGCCAGCGCAGCAGCATGCGGAGCAGGAACGCGGCCAACAGGCCCGCGAGCACGGCGATCCCGGCGATGACCAGGTCGTCCATGGTGAGATCTCGCTTCACCGGTCACCTCTGGGAAGAAGAAGCGCGGCGAAGGCGGTCGCCGACGGCCGGATGTGAAGTTGCGTCACGTTGTCACCTGTTCGATTCCGAGACGAGAGGTCGCGCCGGCCAGGAGGCCCCCCTCTGGTCGGCGCAACCGCTCATCCTGCCGTATCCGGTACATGGGTTCGTACCTGGACCGGCGCCGGATCGCGGTGTTTCAGACGATGCCCTCGGCCAGTTCGGCCTGCTCCCGGTCGGAGTACGCGGCCGTCGTGGGCGTTCCGTACGAACGACGGGCGACGAACCACCACACCGTGGCCAGGACCAGGACGACAGCCAGGGCGACGGACGCGTAGTTCATCGTGTCCACCGTCACCGGCGACGACTGGGGCAGGCAGAACAGGACCGTCACACACGCCACCCACACCACTGCTGTCCAGCCGATCGGCTTGCTCCACTTGCCCAGGTTCCACGGACCTGGCTGGAAACGGTCCCCCGCGCGCAGTCGCAACAGCACGGGAATGGCGTACGCGGGCGTGATGCCGATGACGTTGATGGCGGTGACCGCCCCGTACGCCGTAGCCGAGTACAGGGACGGCAGAGCGAGCACGCAGGCGACCGCCACCGACAGCCAGACGGCCGCGACCGGGGTCTGGGTGCGGTCGCTGACCTTGCGCCACAGTGCGGAGCCCGGCAGGGCCTTGTCCCGGCTGAACGCGAACACCATCCGGCTGGCCGCGGCCACCTCGGCGTTGCCGCAGAACAGTTGGGCCACGATCACCACGAGCATCAGCGCGCTCGCCCCGTCCGTGCCCAGCCCGTCGAGCAGGATCTGAGCGGGCGGCACACCCGTCTCGCTGGCCAGCGTGGCGTCGTAGTCCTGGATGGCGAAGGTGAGACCCGCCAGCAGCACGAAGCCCGCGAGCCACGACACCCAGATGGAGCGCACGATGCCCCGTGCCGCCGACACCGAGGCGTTGGAGGTCTCCTCGGACAGGTGCGCCGAGGCGTCGTAGCCGGAGAACGTGTACTGCGCGAGCAGCAGTCCGATCGCGGCCACGTAGAGGGGGTTGTCCCAGCCGGTGTCGTTGACGAACTCGGTGAAGACGAAGGACGGGGACTGGTGGTGGTCGGGGACGATCGCCAGCGTCCCGACGATGAGCGCGACACCGGCCAGGTGCCACCACACGCTGATCGAGTTGAGCAGGCTCACCAGCCGGACGCCGAACAGGTTGAGCACGGCGTGCAGCAGCAGGATCACGCAGAAGATGATCATCGTCTTGCCGGGCGTGGGCTCGAAGCCCCACTGGAGGTTCATGAACGCGCCGGTGAACAGGGCGGCCCCGTAGTCGATGCCGGCGATCGCGCCGAGCAGACCGAGCAGGTTCAGCCAGCCCGTGTACCAGCCCCAGCGGCGCCCGCCGAGCCGGTCGGCCATGTAGTACAGGGCGCCGGACGTCGGATACGCGCTGGTGACCTCGGCCAGCGCGAGTCCCACGCACAGCACGAACAGACCGACGCCCGCCCAGCCCCACAGCATCACGGCCGGGCCGCCCGCGCCCATGCCGAAGCCGTACAGGGTCATGCAGCCGGACAGGATCGAGATCACCGAGAAGCTGATCGCGAAGTTGCCGAAGCCGCCCATACGGCGGGCCAGCACCGGCCGGTAACCGAGTTCGCGCAGGCGCTTCTCCTCGTCCTGCTGCGGCACTCCCGGGGATGTCACGGGATCGGGGCTGGGGGACATGCGGAAACCTCCGATGAAAACGGGACGAGGTCGGGCGAACAGGACAGGGCAGTGTCAGGCGTCGGGGCCGCCGCCCGCCGACCGGCTGCGCGCACGGGCCTGGCGGAAGATCCGTACGGCCCGGGAGCGGTCGCCCGGGTCGGCGCTGCGGTAGGCCCAGGGCAGGGGCGTGTAGTACGGCCCGATCGCCTCGAACACCCGGGCCGCTTCCTCGAACCGCAGCGCTCCCCACAGGGCGTGGGCCAGGTGGTTGAGGTCGAGCGGGGAGCGTTCGGCGGGGCGGGAGTGCTCGAACCAGACGTCGTACGCCCGGCGCGCCTCGCGGGTGGCGTCCTCGGCCACCCAGTGCAGATCGAGGGAGGCGGAGTGTCCGTCGCCGCGCCGGTAACGCTCGACGCGTACGTAGAGCGGCAGGGTGTGCAGCGGTGAGCCCGGCGGGGCGGAGGCCGACACCCAGTACGCGTAGCCGGCCGCCTCGGCCGGCCGCCCCGAGGTCGCCTGCGCGTACAGGAACTGCAGCATGCGGTGGTGGGCCTCGCGGTTGTGCGGGTCCCGCTTGTCGGCCTCGGCCAGCAGGCCCCACGGGCCGGGCGGCAGCATCGGATCCGGCGGAGGCGCCCGGTGCTCGTCCCAGCGCTGCCCGTGGTCCAGCTGGGCGAGCGCCAGCAGACACACCCAGGGCACCGGATCCTCCGGTGCGGCCCGGGCGGCGGCCTCGCTCACGTCCCAGGCCTCGATCCACAGTTCGTGCGTACGGCGGTGCCGCTCACGGCGTGCCCGCAGCGCGCGCTCCACGGCGACCCGGGCCCGCATCACCGCGGCCGGAACGCTGTGCGGCTCCTCGGCGAGCCAGGCCCGCACCACGTCGGTACCGGCGGCCGCCGCGGCCAGCACCTGGGTGCGCTGCGTCCACTGCCACCAGACCGTGGTCCGCTCCAGCAGGCTGCGCATCGACATCCAGCGCCCGGCGCGCACCTCCTGGAGCGCCGCGCGCAGTTCGGCGTCGTGGCCGGCGGGGTCGTAGACGGGGCGTGCTCCTGCTCTGGCCATCAGCAGCCCGCCTCTTGGTGCGGGTCGTGCGGGACGGCGAGGTGGAGTAACAACAGCCCTCCTCTGGGCGGCGGTTGAGGAGATCGCGTGGGCTGGCGGTCACTATAGAGGCGCGGATTCCGCTTCACCTCCGGTTCCCGGATCATTTCCAACTTCTTTGTGATCGGAGTGAGTTGACTGGTGATCGGCCAGTGTGTGACCTCGATCGATAGATGGCCAGTGGCGCTTCCAGTCCCGCCGTCGGTGGGGGAGTGGGTGCGGATTGACCGGATGTTGCCTCCGTTTTATGCTCGACCTCGTGCGGAGGCAGCCTCCGTTTGCCGGAACCGCAGGATTGTATGAGGCGGGAGGGCGTATGAGCGCAAGGGGGCAGCAGGGGCGTCGACCCCGTGCGGACGTCCAGCGCAACCGTGCGGCCCTCCTGGAAGCGGCGCAGCGCCACTTCCTGAGATTTGGCGTCGGCACTTCCCTGGAGGCGGTGGCCAAGGAGGCGGGCGTGGGCCCGGGCACGTTGTACCGGCACTTCCCCACCCGGGAGGCGTTGCTGGCGGCCGTGTTGCAGACGCGCTCCGAGGAACTGGTGGCGCGCCGGGCGGGCATCGCGCAGCTCTCGGACACCTCCGAGGCGCTGCGGCAGTGGTTGCGGGCGATGGAGGAGTACTTCAGCGCTTTCAGTGGACTGCCGGAACCGCTCATGGCTGCGGTCAGGGAGCAGGAGCCGGGCAACCCGCTGACCCTTCCCTGTGACACTCTCATCGCCACCACCGATGAATACGTGCGGGCCGCGCAGCTGGCGGGGCACGTGCGCGCCTCGGTGAAGGGGTACGACCTGTTCCTCGCGGCCATTTCCGTTGCCTGGATCAGGGGCACCGGCGCCACCGACGAGGAGTCGCTCGGCCGTCTCCGCGCACTCGTTGAGAGCGGATACCGCGAGCGGGACGACGAGGCGTAGACCACCGGCCGCTCCCTCATAGTCGGCTGCCGGGACCCCTGCGAGCCGTGGGGGGAGTCCCGGCGGCGGCCTCATCCGCATCGTCATCACATTGCGCCACCTCTGGGTGGCGCAACATGTGAGCGCAACATATGTAGGGACAAATCATGGGAATTGGTGTTATCGGTACGGGGTCGATCGGAAAGACGCTGGCGCGCAGGTTCAGCGCGGGTGGACACGACGTCCAGGTGGCGAACTCCCGGGGCCCCGAGACCGTCGATGCCGACGCGCTGGAGTTCGGGGCGCGTGCGGCGACGGCGGCCGATGCCGTGCAGGGCAAGGACGTGGTCATCCTGTCCGTTCCCTTCGGGCGGATCCCGACGGTGGCGGCTCTCTTCGCCTCCGTGCCAGGCGAGACCGTGGTCATCGACACGTCCAACTACTTCCCCCAGCTCAACGGCGCCATCGAGGCCGTGGACAACGGCCAGGTGGAAAGCCTGTGGGTTGCCGAGCAGTTGGGGCGGCCCGTCGTCAAGGCGTGGAACGCCGTCCTGGCAGGCACCTTGCAGACCAAGGGCGTTCCGACGGGAACTTTGGGTCGCATCGCGATCCCGGTTGCCGCCGACTCGGACGAGGCACGGCGTGTGGGCATGCGCCTCGTGGATGAGAGCGGCTTCGATCCCTACGACGCCGGGGTGCTGGCCGACTCCTGGCGCCAGCAGCCGATGAGCCCCGCCTACTGCACCGAGCTGGGTCTGGAGGACCTGGAGCCGGCCCTGGAGGCGGCCGACCGGGCCGAGGCCCCACACAACCGTGACCGCATGATGGAGCGCCTCGCCGCCTTCACGTCCACCCCCACACTGGACGAGATCGTCGAACTCAACCGCTCCCTCCACCGCTGACCAACCGACGCCGCCGCGCTCGTGCACGGGACGACACGAGGGTTGCGGTCTCGGCGGCACGTCACGGACACGAAGAGCGCACAGCCCCACCCGTGCTGCGGCCTGCAGCTTCGGCGCGACCCTGCCTGCAAGCACCCGGCCGAAGGGGCGTCCGCCTGAGCCGCTGAGCGGTCCGGAGCAGAGCAATGACGGCACACCCCTCACGGTTGACTGGCGATCGGCCGGCGAACGGAAGTGTCGTCGCCCCTGGTCGGGGCCGCTTGACGCGGTGCGGGCGGCGACGGCAGGCTGTCTGGCGGTGATCACTAGGGGAGGGACGTGATGACAGGTCCGGTGCTCGCCGTCGACCAGGGCACGTCCGGCACCAAGGCCCTGGTGGTCTGCCCCGAACGCGGTGTCATCGGCACCGGTTTCGCCGCCGTACAGCCCCGCCACCTGCCCGGCGGCCTGGTGGAGGTCGGCCCCACCGAGCTGTACGACTCGGTGGTCGAGGCCGGGACGCTCGCCCTGGCCGCGGCGCGGGAACCCGTCGTCGCGCTGGGCCTGGCCAACCAGGGTGAGACCGTGCTCGCCTGGGATCCGGCGACCGGCCGCCCGCTCACCGACGCGCTGGTCTGGCAGGACCGCCGGGCCGAGAGCGTGTGTGCCGAACTGGCCGAGCACGCCGACGAGTTGCGGCACCTGACCGGTCTGCCGCTCGACCCGTACTTCGCCGCCCCCAAGATGGCCTGGATACGACGGCACCGCACCGCCGACGGAGTCGTCACCACCAGCGACGCCTGGCTCGTCCACCGCCTCACAGGCGCCTACGTCACCGACGCCGCCACCGCCGGGCGCACCCAGCTCCTCGACCTCGACCGCGCCGAGTGGTCGCCGCGCGCCCTCGACCTGTACGGCCTGTCCGGTGAACGCCTCCCGGAGGTCGTCGACAACGCCGCCGCCGTCGGCACCACCACCGCCTTCGGCGCCGAGATCCCGCTCACCGGGCTGGTCGTCGACCAGCAGGCCGCCCTGCTGGCCCAGCGCATCACCGCACCCGGCGGCGCCAAGTGCACTTACGGCACCGGCGCGTTCCTCCTCGCCCACACCGGCGACACGCCGAGACGTGGCACCTCCGGGCTGGTCAGCTGCGTCGCCTGGCGGCTCGCCGGACGTACCGCCTACTGCCTCGACGGCCAGGTGTACACCGCCGCCTCCGCCGTCCGCTGGCTCACCGACCTCGGCGTCATCCAGGGCGCCGCCGACCTCGACACCGTCGGCGGCACCGTGCCCGACAGCGGCGGAGTCACCTTCGTCCCGGCTCTCGCCGGGCTCGCCGCCCCCTGGTGGCGCGGCGACCTGCGCGGCTCGCTCACCGGGCTCGGCCTGGACACCACCGCCGGCCACCTGGTGCGCGCCCTGTGCGAGGGCCTGGCCGCCCAGGTGGTGGAACTCGCCGACGCCGCGGCGACGGACCTCGACTCACCCCTGGACGTGCTGCGCGTCGACGGCGGCCTGACCCGCTCGGCCCTGCTCATGCAGACCCAGGCCGACCTGCTGCAACGCCCCGTCGAGGTGTCCGCGCTGCCCGACGCGACCGCGCTCGGCGTGGGCGCCCTGGCCCGGCTCGGCACCGAACCCGGCCTGAGCGTCGCCGACGCGCTCCCCGACTGGAAGCCCGCCGCCGTGTACGAGCCGCGCATCCCGGCCGACGAGGCCGCCGAACGCCTGGGTGTCTTCCGGGCCGCCGTGACCGCGCTGCTCGACGGGACGCCCGGATGACGGACGACGCGCGGACGGCGGTCACTCGTCGAGGGGCGCTGCCTTCCGTGACGTACGACGTGGCGGTGGTCGGCGCCGGAGTCGTCGGCTCGGCGATCGCCCGGGCCCTGGCCCGCCACCCCCGGCTGCGCGTCGCCCTCGTCGAGGCGCAGGACGACGTCGGCCAGGGCACCTCGAAGGCCAACACCGCGATTCTCCACACCGGTTTCGACGCGGTGCCCGGTTCCCTGGAGGCCCGGTTGGTCCGCGAGGGCGCGCGGCTGCTGGGCGCGTACGCCGCCGAGTCGGGCATCCCGGTCGAGGAGGTCGGCGCGCTCCTCGTCGCCTGGGACGAGGAACAACTCGCCGCGCTGCCCCGCCTGGCGGAGAAGGCCGAGCGCAACGACCACCACGCCACGCGCCTGATCGGGCCCGCCGAACTGTACGAGCGCGAGCCCCGCCTCGGCCCGGGCGCGCTCGCCGCCCTGCACGTGCCCGGCGAGGGCGTCATCTGCCCCTGGACGACGACCCTGGCGTACGCCACGCAGGCCGTCCGCCACGGAGTCGACCTCCACCTCAACTCCCCTGTGGAGCGGGTGAGTCGGCAGGACGGCACGCACGTCCTCGCCACCGGCCGGGGCACCCTGCGCGCCCGCTGGCTGGTGAACGCGGCCGGCCTGTACGCCGACACGCTCGACCGGCATCTCGGCCACCGCGACTTCTCCGTCACCCCGCGCCGGGGCCAGCTCCTCGTCTTCGACAAGCTCGCCCGCGATCTCGTCCGCCACATCCTCCTGCCCGTCCCCACGGCCCTCGGCAAGGGCGTCCTGGTCGCCCCCACCGTCTACGGCAACGTCCTGCTCGGCCCCACCGCCGAGGACCTGGACGACAAACGGGCCACCGGCTCCACCGCCGACGGCCTGGCCCTGCTGCGCGAGAAGGGCCGCCGTATCCTCCCCGGCCTGCTCGACGAGGAGGTCACCGCCGTCTACGCGGGCCTGCGCGCCGCCACCGGGCAGGACGACTACCGCATCTCGGCCCACCCCGAGCAGGCGTACGTCACCGTCGGCGGCATCCGCTCCACCGGCCTGACGGCGTCCCTCGCCGTCGCCGAGCACGTGACGGGGCTGCTCGCCGAAGCAGGGTTGGACGCGGGCCCGGCGCGGGAGCTGGAGGCCGTGCCCATGCCCAACCTCGGTGAGGCCTTCCCGCGCCCGTACCAGCGGCCCGAACTCATCGCCGCCGACCCCGAGTACGGTGCCCTCGTCTGCCACTGCGAGCGCGTCTCGCGCGGGGAGATCCGGGACGCCCTCGCCAGTACGATCCCGCCGGCCGGCCTCGACGGACTGCGCCGCCGGACCAGGGCCCGGGCGGGGCGCTGCCAGGGGTTCTACTGCGGGGCGGCGGTGCGGGCGCTGTTCGAGGGGGCCGGTGGTGCGGCCGTGTCGGAACCGGTCGAGAGGCGTCGGGCATGAGGGCGGCACGCGAGGTCGACGTCCTCGTCGTCGGAGCAGGCCCCGCGGGGCTTGCCGCCGCCGCGCGCCTGGCCGCCGCCGGCGTGGGCCGGGTCGAGGTGCTGGACCGGGAACAGGAGGCCGGGGGAGTGCCACGGCACTGCGCGCACGGCGGGTACGGCACCTGGCTGCACCCGCTGACCGGCCCCGCGTACGCCCGCCTGCTCGTCACCGCCGCCGCGCGCGCCGGAGCGGTCGTACGCACCGGGGTGACCGCCCTCGACTGGGCCGGCCCCCTCTCGCTGCGCACGGTCGGCCCGCACGGACCGGAGACGATCGGCGCACGGGCCGTCGTCCTGGCCACCGGAGCGCGCGAACGACCCCGCGCCGCACGGCTGGTGCCCGGCACCCGCCCGGCCGGGGTGTACACCACGGGCGAACTGCAGCAGTCCGTGCATCTGTACCGGCAGCGCATCGGCACCCGGGCGGTGGTGGTCGGGGCGGAGGACGTCTCGTACAGGGCCGCCGACACCGTACGGGCCGCCGGAGCCACGATCGTCGCCATGACCACCGACTTGCCCCGCGCCCAGACCGCACCCGCGCGCACCCTCGACACCCGCCTCCGCCGGGGCGTCCCGCTCCTCACCGGCACCACGGTCACCGAACTCGTCGGCCACGGGCGGCTGTCGGGCGTGCGCGTACGGCACCACGACGGCCGGACGGCCACGCTGCCCTGCGACACCGTCGTGTTCACCGGCGACTTCGTGCCTGACCACGAACTCGCCCGGCGCGGCGGACTCACCCTCGACGCCGGCACCCGCGGACCGGCCGTCGACGGCTCGCTGCACACCTCCCGTCCCGGCGTGTTCGCCGTCGGCAGCGTGCTGCACCCCGTGGAGAGTGCGGCGACGGCGGCCCGGGAGGGCGTCCACACCGCCGGCGCCGTCCTGGAGACGCTCGCCGGAGCCGAACCGCGGCCCGACAGCGCCCCCCTGCTCGTGGAGCGGCCCCTGCGCTGGATCGCCCCGAACCGCGTCACCCCGGGCGACCGCCTGCCGTACGTCCTGCGCACGGCCACCCCGCTGCCGCGCCCTGTCCTACGGGTCACCCAGAGCGGCCGCCTCCTGCACCGGGAGCGCCTGTGGACGCCCACGGCCCTGCCGAACCGCACCCTGACCCTGACGGCACGCTGGACCGGGAGGGTGGATCCGAAGGGCGGGCCGGTACGGGTGACGATCAGCTGAGTACCGGTCGGGCTGTCGGCGGCTCAGATCACCTTCAGACGCACCAGCGCGCCGAGCGTCAACGCCCCCGGCACCAGCGGGAGCCACACGGTGATGATCCGGTAGGCGAGGACCACGGCCGTGGCCACGGCCACCGGGCCGCCAGCCGCCACCAGTGCCACGACCAGCGCGGTCTCGACCGAACCGAGCCCACCCGGTGTGGGCACGAGCGCGACGGCGACCGTCGCCGCCAGATAGGCGAGCGCCATGTGCGCCGGCGGCACGGACAGCCCCAGCGCCCGCCCGACCAGAACCAGTCCGGCGGCCTGCAACGCGGGGAAGGCGAGCGAACCGCCCCACAGGGCGAGCGCCCGGGACGGGCGGGTGTGCACCGAACGTGCCTCGCTCAGCGCGGTCCGCAGGAAGGAGGACACCGCCGTCCGCAGTCGGCGTACGAGCGCCAGCGCGCCCGCGGCGACGGCCAGGGCCACGCCGAGCCCCCACAGCAGCGGGCCGACCGCTCCGTCGGGCAGGAGCGTGCCGATCTGCAGCGCGTGCGGGAAGGCGATCAACAGCACGGCCAGCAGGCCCAGCCGGCCGATCGACTCCGCCAGCAGATACAGCGCGAGCGCGGCGGAGGAGCGGGCCAGCGGCAGCCCGCACACCGTCATGAACCGCAGGTTGACCGCACCCGCGCCCAGACCCGTCGGCAGCAGGTGGTTGGCCGCGCCCGCCGCGAACTGCGTGGCCAGCAGCCGCCGTTTGGGCAGCGGCTCCACGACGGCACCCTGCCGGGTGACGGCGGCGGCCACCCAGGTCAGACACGTGGCGCCGGCCGCGGCCACCAGCCATGGCCACTGGGCGTGTGCGAGGTGGCGAAAGCCCTCGGCGAGCACGGGCCGGTGCCGTACCGCGACCACGGCGACGAGCACGAGCGGAAGCAGACACAGGACCTGGCGTATCCGGCGGATCGGGACGCGACGGGGGACTCGTCGCTCGGGGAGTTGTACCGCTGTCACACCGGCAGAGGCTTCCCAGCCCGCGCCAACTGCGGGTTGCGGAAGCGGGGCCAGGGGCTTACGTACGGTCATCGGGTCCTTTTCGGAGTCGACCTCGAGGGTGACGTCACAGTTGACCTCAATATTGCTTGAGGTTCTACGGTCCTTCCCATGAGCATGGAGACCACAGCCTGGACCCAGCTGCACAGCGTCATGAACGCAGAGCAGGACAGCCGCCCCTTCGCCCGCGCCACACTGCGCCGCATCGGCGCGTTCGCCCGCCCGCACCGCCGCCGCATCGCGTACTTCGTGGCGCTCGGCGTGGCGACCGCGCTGCTCGCCGTCGCCACCCCCGTCCTCGCCGGACGAGTCGTGAACGCGATCGTGTCGGGCGGCGACGAGAGCACGGTCGTACGGCTGGCCCTGCTCATCGCGCTCATCGCGGTCGCGGAGGCGGCCCTCGGCATCCTCGGCAGACGGCTGTCGGCGTCGCTCGGCGAGGAGCTCATCCTCGACCTGCGGACAGCGGTGTTCGATCATGTGCAGCGCATGCCGGTCGCGTTCTTCACACGTACTCGTACGGGAGCGCTCGTCTCCCGTCTCAACAACGACGTCATCGGCGCCCAGCGGGCCTTCAGCAACACCCTGTCCGGAGTGGTCAGCAACCTGGTCACCCTGGTCCTCACCCTCGCCGTCATGCTCACGCTCTCCTGGCAGATCACCCTGCTCGCGCTGGTGCTGCTGCCGGTGTTCGTGATCCCGGCCCGGCGCATGGGCAGCCGGATGGCCCGTATGCAGCGGGAGGCGGCGGCGCTGAACGCGGCGATGGGCACCCGGATGACCGAGCGTTTCTCCGCCCCCGGCGCCACCCTGGTCAAGCTCTTCGGCCGCCCGGAGGAGGAGTCCGAGGAGTTCGCGGCCCGCGCCCGCCGCGTGCGGGACATCGGCGTACGCACGGCCGTGGCCCAGTCCGTGTTCATCACCGCCCTCACCCTGGTGTCGGCCCTCGCGCTGGCCCTGGTCTACGGCCTGGGCGGCTGGTTCGCCCTGCGCGGCACCCTGGACCCGGGCGCGGTCGTGGCCCTGGCACTGCTCCTGACCCGCCTGTACGCCCCGCTGACCGCCCTCGCCGGCGCCCGCGTCGAGGTGATGAGCGCCCTGGTCAGCTTCGAGCGGGTATTCGAGGTGCTGGACCTCGAACCGCTCATCGAGGAGAAACCGGACGCCCGCGAGGTCCCCGACGGCCCGGTCTCCGTCGAGTTCGACCACGTCCGCTTCGGCTACCCGTCCGCCGACAAGGTCTCCCTGGCCTCCCTGGAGGAGGTGGCGTCCCTCGACACGCGGGGCGGCGCCGAGGTCCTGCACGGCGTCTCCTTCCGCGCCGAACCCGGCCAGACCGTCGCGCTCGTCGGCTCGTCCGGCGCCGGCAAGTCGACGGTCGCGCAGCTGCTGCCGCGGCTGTACGACGTCGACGAGGGCGCCGTCCGCGTCGGCGGCGTCGACGTCCGCGATCTGAGCGCCGACTCACTGCGCGGCACCCTCGGCATGGTCACCCAGGACGGCCACCTCTTCCACGACACCGTCCGCGCGAACCTCCTCCTGGCCCGCCCCACCGCGACCGAGGACGACCTGTGGGACGCCCTGCGCCGCTCCCGCCTGGACGATCTCGTACGGTCCCTGCCCGACGGCCTCGACACCGTGGTCGGCGAGCGCGGCTACCGGCTCTCCGGCGGCGAACGCCAGCGCATGACCATCGCCCGCCTGCTGCTGGCCCGCCAGCGCGTCGTCATCCTTGACGAGGCCACCGCCCACCTGGACAACACCTCGGAGGCCGCCGTCCAGGAGGCGCTCACCGAGGCCCTGCAGGGCCGGACGGCGATCGTGATCGCACACCGGCTGTCCACGGTCCGCGCGGCGGACCTGATCCTGGTGGTCGAGTCCGGCCGCATCGTGGAACGCGGCACGCACGAGGAACTGCTGGCCCTCGGCGGACGGTACGCGCAGCTGTACCGGACGCAGTTCGCGCAGCGGCCCGGGGAGATGCCGGGTCAGGCGAAGGTCACGGGTGAGGTGACGAAGATCGCGGCGGTGGCGGCCAGGCCGTGCGAGCGGCGGTCAGGCGTGCGCTGACCAGGGCGCGCAGCCCGTGGCCGGCTTCGGCGGCCTGTGCCGATGACGGTTCCTTGACGTCGACCGGCATGCAGACCCCGATGAACATTGCCGGAAAGCGGCAATGCGCGGCCTGCTGCCGAACAGGCACCATGGCTCGCGGGGAGCACGCCGGATGGTTCCGGTGCCGGACACCCGCAGGTGCCGGCATCGGAACCCGGGGCGGGGGGTGAACTTCGGCCTGCGGTTCGCCGAGAGCGGCCGCGGCCCGCGAAGACTTCGGAGCACCCGCCCCGGAGCCCCGCGGGGCCGAGTCTCACCGACGGCAGGGGCGGACAGGTCCGTGCGCCGCGCCAGCGACTGGCGCTCCAAGGGTCCCCCGTCCGGCCCACCCAGCCCGGGTCGCGGGCAGCCTCTGACCGCGGTGGTCCGTGGCCCCGTTCACCTCCCGCGACCCGACCGAGCACGCGAAGACCGCCGTCTCGCTGCGGCGTCGCGGGCGTTCCTTGCCCACTCGTCGCTCTCGGGCCAGGCCGCCCGGCGCAGCCGGTCCGTCAGGACGCGCAGCCGTTCCACCAGCTCCTCGGGCTCGTGCACCACGAAGTCGAAACCGAACGCGGCCACCCACACGGCCAGATGGTCCAGGCTGTCCGATCCGATGCGCAGCAGGCACGACTCGTCATCGAGGGGCTCGATCGTGGCCAGCGTGGTCGGCACTTCGTCGGCGACCTCCACCGCCGAGCCGCGCATCGTCAGCACGGCCCGGTAGCGGTACTGGGCGGTGGTGCGGCCCGCCGCCAGATAGCTGACGAGGTCCTCGGCGGGCAGGGGGCGCGGGGTGAAGCGGGGCCCGGTGGGGATCCGCAGCTCCAGTCGGTCGACGCGGAATCTGCGCCAGTCCTCCCGCTGGGTGTCCCACGCGAAGAGGTACCAGCGCCGCGCGTCGTGGACGAGCCGGTAGGGCTCCACGTCGCGCACGGAGCGCTCCCCGTCGTACGAGACGTAGTCGAACCGGAGCCGTTCGCGGTCGCGCACGGCCGAGGCGATCGCGCTCAGCGCCGACGCGTCGATCGTGCGGCCCGGCACGGGCACGGTGACCACCGCGGAGCTGAGCGTGTTGATCTGGTGGCGCAGCCTGGACGGCAGCACCTGGTCGAGCTTCGCCAGCGCCCGCACGGACGTCTCCGTGATGCCCCGTGACCGCACCCGACGCCGCCGTACGCAGCCCCACCGCGACGGCGACCGCCTTCTCGTCGTCGAGCAGCAGGGGCGGCAATGAGGCACCGGCGCCCAACTGGTAGCCCCCGCCCACGCCCCCGATCAGCCCGAGCAGACCCAGCAACCGGGCCGAGGTTTCCAACATGGCGGGAGCTTCCCACCGATCGCGGTCAAGAGGTGACCGCGAAGGCTCCCAACGTCGTCGCACGACCGAAGGAGACCACCCATGACCATTCTTGTCGCCGGTGCCACGGGCAACGTCGGACGCCCCCTCGTGGAGCAGCTGCTCGCGTCCGGACACCAGGTCCGCGCCCTCACCCGCAACCCGCGGAAGGCCGACCTCCCGGCAGGCGCGGAGTCCGTCGCCGGAAACCTGGCGGACACCGCGAGCCTGGCCCAGGCCTTCGACGGCGTGACCGCCGCGCATCTGATCAGCTTCAACGGCGAGGACTTCTCCCCGCTCACCAACGGCACCGAGATCGTCGACCTGGTGCGCAGGGCCGGGGTGTGCCGGGTGACGGTACTCAAGGGCGAGGTGGAGAAGAGCCCGCTGGAACAGGAGGCGGGCGGCCTGGAGTGGACCCATCTCCCACCGGTGGAGTTCATGTCCAACGCGCTGGAGTGGACCGAGTCGGTGCAGTCGCGGGGCGTGGTCCGCGAGGCCTTCCCCGAGGCCAAGAGCGCCATGGTGCACGAGGCGGACATCGCCGCGGTCGCCGCCGCGGCCCTGACCACGGAAGGCCACGCGGGCCAGGAGTACTGGCTCACCGGCCCCGAGGTGCGCTACGTGGAGCTCACCCGGGACGAGATCGTCGCGCAGTGGCGGCAGCAGGGCTACTCGGAGGAGGACATCGAGTTCTTCGTCATGATGCGCACCAACCCGCCCGAGGCCGGCTGCACGGTGCTGCCGACGGTGGAGAAGGTGACGGGCAAGCCGGCCCGCCCCTTCGCCCAATGGGTGCGGGAGAACGCGGCCGCCTTCGGCGGCTGACCGGCGGCGCGCAGCCTGGTGGGCGATCCGGTCGTGTTGGCGCACTGAGCGGGATCGGATCGTGCCGCGTGAGCGGCCGGTTTTCCCCGACTTCCTTCGCGGTGTCAGTGATGGTCCGTACGCTCGGCAGCGTGGAGGGGAAAGAAAGAAGCGCACCACCAGGGGAGGAAACCGGCGCGGAGGCGTGGCAGCGGCTGAGCGCGTACGCCTACCTCAGCGTGCCCGAGCGCCTCGAGTACGTCGCGGTGATGCGGGTGTTCTGCGGCACACTGCTCGCCGACCTGTCCGTACCCGACCTCCTCGCCAAGCTGGCCGAGCAGGGCGGCCCGGGGGCGACGCTGGACGCGGAAACGCTCACACGCAGGCTCGAAGAGCTCGTGCGCTGGGGCAATCTGCTGCGCAGCACGCACACCGTCAAAGCGACGAGCATTGCCGAATACCAGCGCTCGCGATCCCGCTACCAGCTGTCGAAGCTGGGGGAGCGCGTGCAGCGGGACGCGGACGAGGTACTGGCCGGGGCGGACGCGGCACGCGAGGTGAGCAGCGAGCTGCTGGCCCTCGTCGACCGCGGCCTGCGCGAGATCGCCGCCATGGCCGCGGCCCCGGGCGGCGCTGATCCGCAGCAGGCGCTGGAGCGGATCAGCACGCTCTTCGTGCAGTTCGCCGAATTCGCCGAGTCCGTCCGGGACTTCTACGCCTATCTGGGCCAGGTGCTGGCGCGCTACGACCTCGACTCGGCCGAGTACCAGGGGTTCAAGGAACTGCTGCTCGACTACGTGGAGGCCATCACCGAGGACGTTTCCTTCCGGGCCCCGCGCATCGCGGCTCACCTGGACGCCGTCCGGCCGCACCTGCCCGCGCTGCTCGCCCGTATCGACGCGCATGCGGCGGGCATCGGGGCACTCGCCGACGGGCTGCCCGAGACGCGCGTGCAGCGCAGCCGCGGGCGGGACCTGGCGGACTGGGAGGGGCTGCGCGAGTGGTTCACCGTTCCCGGAGGGCACTCCAGCCAGGTGGATCAGCTCCGGGACGCCACCCTGCGCGCCCTGCAGTCGCTGCTCGCCAATGCCAAGCGGATGCTTCGTTCGGCCTCCGGTGAGATGTCCCGTCGCAAGGACCTGCTGCGGCTCGCGGCCTGGTTCGACGCCGCGGAACCGGAAGAGGCCCACGACCTGGCGGTCGCCGCCTTCGGGCTCTACGGCGCGCGCCATCTGGGGGTGGCACCGGACCCTGACCGGTCCGTGCCGGCGTACGTGAGCTGGTGGACCGGACCCGTGGTGGACGTGCCGGTGGCGCTGCGCGAGCGCGGCAGCAGGGCTCCGCGCGGACGTGCCGCGGCGGCCGAGGACCACTCCGAGCAGAAGCGCCGCCTCATGGAGCAGGCGCGGCAGCAGGCCGAGGCCCGGCAGGCGGCGGCCGACGAACTGCGCAGCGCCTCGGGCAGGTTCGAGCAGGTGCGCCTCAGTGCCCCGGCCATGCGACTGCTGCTGGAGCTCCTCGCGACCGCCCTCGGCAACGCTCAGCTGCACAAGGACGCCCGCGACTTCCAGTTCGACGGCGCGCAGGCGCACGACGCGGATCTCGGCATCCGGCTGACAGCGTGGCGCACACCCGGCCGGTCCACGGTCCTGCGGTCCGTGGACGGCGACCTGACGGCTGACGATCTCACCGTGGCCGTCGAGAGCCCGTCCGCGCCCACGGTGGGGGAGGCAAGCGCCTGATGCCCCTGCCCTCCGCACACGATGTCGCACTCGCGGCCGAGCGCCGCACCGCCGCCCGGCTCCTGCTGGCCCACCCGCTGGTCACCAGCACCGGACCGCACAGTGACGCCTTCCCGCTGATCCGGCGCCACGCCGACTGGCTCGCCCAGCGCTTCCAGCAGGTGTTCGGATACCGCCTAATGGTGGAGGCCTCGTACGCCCGGCTGTTCAAGGCGGGCCTCGGCCCGGGCTCGGGCCACCGCCTGGAACGGCCGTCGACCGGAACCCCGTTCACCCCGCGGACGTACGCCTGCCTTGCCCTCGCCCTGTCCGTCCTCGTCACCGCCCCGGAACAGCTCCTGCTCTCCCAACTCGTCGCCGACCTGCGGGCCGCCGCCGTCGACGCCGGCATCGAGATCGCCGACACCGGGCGGCAGGCCGAGCGGCGGACCCTCGCGGCCGCACTGCGCCAACTCGTCGACTGGGGCGTTCTGGTGGAGACCGAGGGGCAGGTCGCGGCCATCGCGGAGGAACGGGCCGGGGAGGCGCTGCTGACCGTGGACCGCGAAATCGCGCGAGTCATTGTCGCCGGCCCGCTCGCCCAGAGTCGCGATGGCACGGACCTCGTGCGCCGGGCCGCCGACCCCGGTTTCGGAGGGCCACGTACGTACGTCCGCAGGCGTCTCGTCGAAACCCCCGTCGTCCACCTCGACGACCTCACGGACGCCGAGCGCGAATGGCTGCGTACGCGGCAGCGGCGCGAGGCGCAGGCGTTCTCCGAACTGCTCGGCCTGGAGGCCGAGATCCGCGCCGAGGGCATCGCCCTGGTCGACACCGAGGACGAACTCACCGACCTGCACCTGCCGGGCACCGGGACGGTGGCTCAAGCCGCGCTGCTCCTTGTGGAGCGGCTGGTCGACCGGCTGCGCCCCGAACACCCGGGCCATCCGGCAGTCGGCGGACGGCTGGTCATCGGCGTACCCGTCCCGGACGGGCTGCTGCTCGACCTGCTCGACGAACTGATCGAGGAGTACGGCAGGCGCAGCAACTGGCAGCGCGGTCACCTGGAGGACCGGGACGGATTCCTCGCGGCCGTACTCGACCTCCTCGTCCGGATGCGTCTGATGGCTCCCGCCGGGCCCGTGCGCGCGGATGGCCATGGCCTGCCCGAGGGATACGAGGAGACGGTGGTCGACGGCCGCCCCGTCACCGATGTCTCACAGGCGCGCGGCCGGGGCCCTGCGGACGGCGGCTGGATCCTGCTCGCCGCAGCAGCGCGATACGCCACCACGGTGGCGGTCAAGCCCCGTACCGACCAGTCCCCAGTGGACGACGTCTCCAAGGAGCCGCCCCGATGAACCGCCCGCCCACCCAGCACCGCTACCGACTGCACCGCGCGGGCATCCGGAACGTCTGGCAGTACGACGAGCAGGAGTTCGCGTTCGGCGAGGGGCGCCTGCTGCTGCGCGGCAAGAACGGTGCCGGCAAGTCCAAGGCCCTGGAGATGCTGCTGCCCTACCTCCTCGACGGCGACGCCCGTGCGCTGGACGCCACGGGAACCGGGCGCACGACCCTGGCCTGGCTGATGCTCGACGGCTTCGAGCAGACCAACCGCCTGGGCCACCTCTGGCTGGAGTTCGCGCGGACGGACGAGGAGGGGAACGACCACCATCTGACCATCGGCGCGGCCATCCGCGCGTCCCAGTCGACCAAGACGGCGAAGCCCTTCTTCTTCACCACGCGGCTACGGGTCGGCGACGGGCTCGATCTCGCCCCCGCCGGGCGGCCACTCCCCGTCGACCAGCTCAAGTCGCTCGTCGGCTCGGAGAACGTCACCGACCGCGCCGTCGAGCACCGGGCCAAGGTCGCCCGCGTACTGTTCGGCCTCGCCGACCCGGCGCGCTACCGCAACCTGCTCCACCTGCTGCACCGCTTGCGCCGTCCCACCATCGGCGACCGCATCGACTCCGGCGGACTGGTCTCCGTCCTCGCCGAGACCCTGCCCGCCCTCGACGACGAGGTCGTGGAGAAGGTGGCCCGCAGCCTGGACGACCTCGACTCCGTACGGGCCTACCTCGGGCGCCTCGAACGCACCGACCAAGCGCTGCGCACCTTCCTCACCAACTACCGCGGCTATCTGCACGGGGCGCTGCGCCGCCGGACGGACCACGCGAGCGGTGAGCTCGAGCAGCTCATGGAGCACCGCAAGTCCGCGGATGACGCCGCGCGCAGGGCGGAGGGGCTCCGTGAGCGCGAGCGGGAACTCGATGCCCGCGTCGAAGCCCTCGAGGGCGAGGCGAGTACCGCCGAGACGGACCTGGCCGCGCTGCACGCCGGCGCCGGATACCGCAGCCTGAAGGAACTCGGGGAGAAGCGCGCCACCGTCGCCGCCCTGCACAGCGCGGCTGCCGCCGCCTTCAAGGCCGTCCGCCAGGCGCACGGCAACCAGGAGGAGGCAGGGCGGCGCCTCACCGCCGAGGCCGGGAGGCTCGGCGAAGAGCTGGTAGAACTGAGCACCGCACACGGCGAGTCGGTGCGGGAAGCCGAGCGGTCCGGGATCGACGCCGTGCACCTGGGAGAGCCCTTGGCGACCCCCACCGCGCCGGTCGCGGCCGCCACTACCGCCGAACTGACCGCACCGGAAGGCGACTTCCACCTGGTACGGCACAGTGAGGTGCTGGCGATCGACACCGAGACCTGCACGACCGCGCTGCACGCCTGGGACGCCCGGCTCGACGCCGCACAGCCGGTGATCAGGAACCGCTCCCGGTTCGTCACCGAACTGGGCGCCCTCATCGAACGGTCGGACCAGGCCCAGCGGGAGGCGGACGAGGCCGACGCCGCCCGTGAGCGCCTGGAGGAACAGACGGACCACGCGCGCTCCGAGGCCGAGCGGCGCCGACAGGAAACCGTGCGCGAGGGAGAGGCGTACGCCATCGCGGCCAGAGCCTGGAGCGAGCAGCTGCGGAACTCCACCGGGGTGCCCTTCGACGCCGTACTCGCCCTGCTGGTGCATGATCCGGCAGATGGTCCGCTGACCGCGCGGGCCCCGGACGAGGTGGTCGAAGCGGCCCGGTCGGCCGTCGACCCGTGGTTGGCGGAACTGGGCGCGGAGCGCGACGATCTCTCCCTGACCGTCCGCGAACTGGAGGCCGAACACGACCGCCTCCGGCACCGGCGCGAGGAATGGGAGCGCCGCACCGACCCAGAGCCTCCGCCCCCGCCGCACCGCGCGGCTCCCCGCGCACCCGGCACCGGAGCGCCCCTGTACCGGCTGGTGGACTTCGTCCACGACCTGGAGCCCGACGCGCGGGCAGGGCTGGAAGCCGCGCTGGAGGCGAGCGGCCTGCTCGACGCCTGGGTACGCGCCGACGGCACCGTCCTGGACCCGGCCACGCGGGACACCCTCCTGGTTCCAGGGGCACCCGTGCCCGGGGCGACGCTCGCCCGGGTGCTGCGGCCGGTTGCCGCGCCGGACAGTGGAGTGACGGCGGAGCAGGTCGAGCGCGTGCTGGGGGCGGTGGCCCTGGCCGGGGGCAGGGTCCTCACCAGCGATGCCGACACCGTGGACACGGCAGAGGCGGGGCCGCACACCGCGATCGGCACCGACGGCTCCTGGAGGCTCGGCATCGCCCACGGCCGCCACGCCAAGCAGGCCGCCGAGTACGTGGGCGCGGAGGTGCGTGCGGAGACCCGCCGCCGGACGCTGGCGGAACTCGACCGCCGACTGGCCGAAGCGGAGGGCGAGTTGGCGGAACGCCGGCACAGTCTGCGGATCCTCACCGAGCACCGCGACCAGATCGGCGACACACTGCGCCGCCCGCCCCCGGCACGTGGGCTGACGGATGCGTGGGCCCGTACGGCCGAGGCCGAGCGTGCCGCCGAATCCCTCGCCTCACAGGCGTCCACGGCCGCCCGCGAGGCGGAGCGGGCACGCGCCCGCGCGGTCGCCGCCCGGCGCGAAACCGAGGCGACGGCGAGTGCCCAGGACCTCCCGGCGGACCCGGCCGCACTGGAAACGGTCCGGCTGGCCCTGGATCGCCTCGCGCAGGGTACGCAGGGGCTGCGGCGGCGGGTGCGCGTGGTCCTGTCCGCGGCCGAGGGCCACCGCGGCGGCCGGACGGACTACGAGCGTGCCGAGTCGGCCCGCCGGGAGGCCGAGTCGGACTACGCCGAGCCGCTCGGCCGCCTGGAGGCCGCCCGCCGTACCGTCCGGGGCCTGGAAGAGGCCCTCGGTGCCACGGAGCAGGAGATCCTCGCCCTCGAGGCTGAGGCGAAGCGCCGCCTGGACGCCGTCGGACGCCAACTCCCTCCCGCGCGACGGGACCGGGCTGACCTGCACGACCTGCGCGTACGGGCGGAAGAGGACGAGAGGGTGCGGCGCGAGACACTCGCCGCCCAGGAGACCGAGGTGCTGGCCTGCGGCAGGAGACTGCGTACGGCCCTTTCGTTGCCGGGTGTGATGAGGGGAGCGGGGCTCGACGCCGACGCGGACGAACGGGCCCTTGCGTCCCCGGACCCTGTCCACCTTGCCATGAGGGAGCGCATCGCAGCGCTGCGCCTGCTGGTCGACGCCGTGCGCCGCGGCCTGGATGCCGAACGCCGTGACATTTCGGACACCACGCTCCTCAACCGCCATACCGAACTGCGCGACCAGCTCTCCGGAGGCTACGACGCGACGATGGAGGAACACGACGGCATCAAGCTGTGCCGACTCGTCGACGACCACGGCCCGCACGACATCGCCCACGTCGGCGAGCGCATTGCCGCCGAGGCCGCCGAGGCACGCGACCGTCTGACGGAGCGCGAACGCGAGGTCTTCCAGCGCTTCCTGACAGGAGAGCTGGGCGACCACCTGTCCTCGCAGGTGCTGGCCGCCGGCGCCCTGGTCGCCGCCCTCAACACCACCCTCGCCACGGTCCGTACGTCACACGGCCTGGGCGTCATCCTCGACTGGAAGCTGGCCGACGGTGTCGAGGCGGACGTCAAAGCGGCCGTCGACCTCCTGCGCAGCCCCTCCGGTCTGCGCACCCGTGAGCAGTCCGAGCAACTTCGCGACGTCCTCCAGCGCCGTATCGAGGACGCCCGCCGCGCCGATCCGGCCGCCGGCTACGCGGCGCACCTGCGCACCGCCCTGGACTACCGCGACTGGTTCACCTTCACCCCCTGGGTCGTGAACGACGCGGCACCGGGCAGCCGCCGCAAACTCTCCGGCCGTACGGGCCTGAGCCAGGGCGAACAGCGGGTCCTCTCCTACCTGGTCCTGTTCGCCGCGGCGGCAGCGCATTTCACCAGCCTCGCCGACGCCGCCCCGCACGCACCCCGCCTGATCCTCCTCGACGACGCGTTCGCCAAGGTGGACGAGCCCACACACGCCCGCCTCGGCCGCATTCTGGTCGACCTGGACCTCGACTTCGTCCTCACCAGCGAGCGACTGATCGGCAACTGGCCCGACGTACCGTCCCTCCACATCTACGAGTGCCTGCGCGACCCGCACGTGCGGGGCGTGGCCACGCTCCATTACACGTGGAACGGGCGACAGCGGAGGCTGATGTCGGTATGAGAGGACCAGAGCGACCCGACGAACAACCCCCGGACGCCAACGCTCTCGCGTTTCTCACCCGGCCGGGCCTCACCCGCCTCTGGACGGCGGCACGCACCCGTCTCGAACGCAACGGCCTCCAACCAGTCGGCACCGTCAAGCTCGAGCACCTGGACGCACAGGAGCGCGAGGCACTGTCCCTCCTCCTGGCCAGACCGATCACCGGCTTCACCGCCACGATCCGCCTGCCGGACCTGGACACGCGCCTGCGCGCCAGCGCGGTCGGACAGGGCTTGGCCTCGACGCTGGAGGTACTGGGCCCACCCCTGACGGACCGCCGGGCGGTCCGCGACGCGGCGGCGGCCGAACGGGCCCGTGTGTGGTCGACGGCTCGGGCCGAGCGGGAAGCCACGTCGCTGGCCGCCCAGCCCTGGGCGGCACAGTGGCTGGAGGAGATTCGCCGTGGCGGCACACTCGCCCGCCAGGATCCGCACACCGCGACCACCGTCGTCACTCAGGCCGTCCAGA
Organism: Streptomyces sp. NPDC002838; assembly: GCF_040295365.1. Lineage (NCBI taxonomy): Bacteria > Bacillati > Actinomycetota > Actinomycetes > Kitasatosporales > Streptomycetaceae > Streptomyces > Streptomyces sp. NPDC002838. The sequence goes on from NZ_JBEOVF010000009.1 coordinate 188,101, forward strand.
CCCTGGCGGCGCTCTTCCCCGGCACGGACCCGCGCCCCACCCGGGCCACCTGGGGCCGCGGCGAACTGGCCACCCGCGCCACCGGCTCGGCCCACGGCCTGGACGACGGCACGCTGCTGTCGCGGCTGGTCCTCCGCGGCATCGCGCTGGCGCACGGCGTCGAGTTCCCCGCCGACGCGCCGGCCCGCCGGGCCCTGTGGCGCATGGCCTCGGTCATCCCCGACGAGGTCTCCAGCACCGTGCTCACGTACGCCCTGCGCCCCACCGGTGACACCTGGCGCGAGGCGGCCCTGTGCGAGCGCGCCGACCACCACATGGAAACCCACCTGACCTTGCGCGAACTACGCGAACTGCGCCTGGAGATGCTGCCTCGCACCCGAGTCCACGTCTGCGAGAACCCCCGCGTGGTCGAGGCCGCGGCCGACGCCGGCGACAGTACGGCGCCCCTGGTCTGCACCTCGGGGAGCGCGACGACGGTCGTCCTCACCCTCCTGGACACGTTGGCGGCGGCCGGCTGCACGTTCGCCTACCACGGTGACTTCGACTGGCCCGGCATCGCGCTGGCCAACCGGATCACGCGGCGGTACGGAGCCGAGCCGTGGCGTATGCGAGCGGCCGACTACGAGTACCTCGCGACACGCACACAGGTGCACGGCACACCGCAGATCGCCCTCACGGGAACGCCCGCCGAGGCCGTGTGGGACGCGGAACTGGCCCCCACCATGAAGGCCCTGGGAATCGCCCTGCACGAGGAGGCGGCGCTTGATCTGCTTTTGGAGGACCTCGGGTGAAGCCCCGGTCGGACGGCGAACCGGAGCGGCGGATGGCTCCGCGCATCAGCCGGGATGCGGCTCGTCCACCACGTACCCTCGCCGCTTGTCGACGACGTTGCGCAGTGGGCGGCCCTCGCTGTGGCGGGTGAGGTTGTCGAGGAACACTTCCATGAGCGCCTCCCGCTCACCGGTGGTCTCGCCCGCCGTGTGCGGGGAGACGATCACACCGGGCATGTCCCACAGCGGTGACTGGACGGGCAGCGGCTCCTGGTCGAAGACGTCCAGGGCGGCACCGGCGAGTCGGCCGTCGGCGAGGTGGCCGACGAGCGCCTTCTCGTCGACGAGAGCGCCTCGGCCGACGTTGATCAGCCGTGCCCCGGGCTTCATCGCCGCCAGCACGGACGCGTCGACCATGCCCCGGGTGTCCTTGGTGAGGGGCGCGGCGAGGACGACGTAGTCCGCCTCGGCCAGGGCGGAAGCCAGCGTGGCGGGGCCGTGCACCCTTCCGAAGTCGGGGTGCTCGGTGCGGGCCGAGCGCCCGGCGCCGCTGACCCGCATGCCGATCGCGCGCAACAGTCCGGCGATGGCGCGGCCGATGGGCCCCGTGCCCCAGACCAGGACGGTGCGCTCGGTGATGGTGTCGCAGGGACGTGGCCGCCATTCGCGCCGCCGCTGGTGTTCCCAGGTGCCGGGGAAGTCCTTGGCGAGGGCGAGGATCAGTCCGAGTACGTATTCGGCGGCCGCCCGGTCGTAGACGCCGCGCGAGTTGGTCAACGTGACGCCCGGGTCGTCGACGAGGGCGGGGAAGAGGAAGGAGTCCACGCCCGCTGCGGCCGCGTGGACCCAGCGGGGCGCCTTCTGCGGGTCGTCGGGCCACGACTCGCGGACGGCCGGGGTGATCGTGACCCAGGCCAGGAGGGCCTCCGCGCCCGGGAGGAGCATGGGCAGCTCCTCCTCGGTCGCGTACACCGTGTCCGTGAGCCGCTCGATGAGTCCTGTTGCGGGAGGCGGATTGCCGCGGTACAGGACGACGAGTCGGTCGCGCATGTCAGGCTCCGGTCGGGATGGCGAGGTACTTGTACTCCAGGAATCCGTCGATGCCCACGCGGCCGCCCTCCCGGCCCAGGCCGGACTGCTTGACGCCGCCGAAGGGCGCGGCCGGGTTGGAGACGAGTCCGGTGTTGAGGCCGACCATGCCGGTCTCCAGTCGCTCGCCGACCCGCAGGGCGCGGTCGAAGTCGCGGGTGAAGACGTAACTGACCAGCCCCCAGTCGGTGTCGTTGGCGGCGGCGACGACTTCGTCCTCGTCCTCGAAGGTCAGGATGGCGGCCACCGGCCCGAAGATCTCGGTGCGCACGAGGGCGGAATCGGCGGAGACCCCGCTGAGCACGGTGGGCGGGTAGAAGTGGCCCGGCCCGTCCGGGAGTTCGCCGCCGACGAGGACCTTGGCGCCGTGTTCCACGGCGTCGCGTACCAGGCTGTCGGCCTTGTCCCGGCCCGCGGTGTCGATGAGCGGACCGACGTCGGTGCCGGGTTCGGTGCCGGGGCCGACGGTGAGGGCGGCCATGCGGGCGGTGAGGCGGGCGGTGAACTCCTCGGCGAGCGAGCTGTGGACGAAGAACCGGTTGGCGGCGGTGCAGGCCTCACCCATGTTGCGCATCTTCGCGACCATCGCGCCGTCCACCGCCGCGTCGAGATCGGCGTCCTCGAAGACGATGAAAGGGGCGTTGCCGCCCAGCTCCAGGGAGGTGCGTACGACGGTGTCGGCGCACTGGGCGAGGAGGATCCGGCCGACCTGGGTGGAGCCGGTGAAGCTGAGCTTGCGGATCTGTCCGCCGCGCAGCAGCGGTTCGACGACCCCGGCCGCGTCCGAGGTGGTGGCGACGTTGAGGACGCCCTCCGGCAGCCCGGCCTCGGTGAGGATCGGGGCGAGGGCGAGGGTGGACAGCGGGGTCTGCGGGGCGGGCTTGAGGACCATGGTGCAGCCGGCGGCGACGGCCGGGCCGATCTTGCGGGTGCCCATGGCCAGCGGGAAGTTCCAGGGGGTGATCAGCAGGCAGGGGCCGACGGGCCGGCGCGTCACCATGATGCGGGTTCTGCCGTCGGGCGCGATCGCCATACCGCCGTCGACGCGTACTGCTTCCTCGGAGAACCAGCGGAAGAACTCGGCGGCGTAGGCGACCTCTGCGCGGGCCTCGGCCAGGGGCTTGCCCATTTCCAGGGTCATGAGCAGGGCGAGTTCGTCGGTGCGGGAGACGATGATCTCGTAGGCACGGCGCAGGATCTCGCCGCGTTCTCGGGGCGGTGTCGCGGCCCAGGCCGGCTGTGCGGCGACCGCCGCCTGCGCCGCCCGCAGACCGTCGGCGGGGGTGGCGTCGGCGACCTGGCACAACTCCTCTCCGGTCGCCGGGTTGTCGACGGGCAGCGTGCGGCCGGACTCCGCGTCCTGCCAGGTTCCGCCGATGCAGAGCTGCTTGGGGACGTCCTGGATGACGGTGGCGGTCATGGTGGGTGCCTCCTGGGCATCAGGATTCGGGTGGTGCTCGCGACGGTCACCGCAGCCGCCCGGGCCGCAGGCGCCGGCGGCTGAGGCGCCTGGGGTATGGGTCGGCGGGGCCCGTGTGCCACGACGACCTGCGCGGTGCCGACTGCCGATTGCCCGGCGTGGAGTGCCGCCGCTCGCGGCTGACGGCCGCCATGGGACTCGCGGTGTGCGGCGGGCTCGGTGGTGTGCCGGCCCCGGCCGGTCGACGGCGCAGGGAGCGTGCGTGTCAGCGGATACGGTCCAGCGTCCGGTAGTAGGCACCGGCGAAGGGCAGGAACCAGGCGGTGCCGTTGTAGAGGGGGATGCGGGGCGCGGCCAGCCCGCGGACCGGGTTGACCTCGGGGTGGCCGTCCATCACCTCTGCCATGACGCGCCCCATGTACGTGGCCATCTGCACGCCGTGGCCGGCGTAACCCATGGAGTAGTACACGCCGTCGTCCGTCTGCCCGGCGTGCGGAACGCGGTCCATCGCGAAGCCGACGGAGCCGCCCCACACGTACTCCACCTCGGTCCGCGCGAGCTGCGGGAAGACCTCGCGCATCTCACGGGCCAGGACGGCTCCGCTCTTCTTGTCCGACGTGGGGTCGGAGGGTGCGAAGCGGGCACGGCCGCCGAACATCAGCCGGTTGTCCGGGGTGAGCCGGAAGTAGTGGCCGATGTTCTTGGAGTCGACGACGAGGCGGCCCCGCGGGATGATCTCGCGGGCGAGTTCCTCACCGAGAGGCTCGGTGACGATGATGAAGCTGCCCACGCAGACCTGCTTGCGGCGCAGCCAGGGGAAGGACGTGTCGGTGTAGGCGTCGGTGGCCATCATGACCTGACCGGCGTCGATCACGCCCCGCTCGGTCAGGACCTGGAACCGGCCGCCCGGGCCGCGCCGCACTCCGGTCGCCGCGTTGCGCTCGTGGATCTCGACACCGGTGCGCTCGGCCGCGTCGGCCAGGCCGCGGACATAGCGGCCGACGTGGAGTCCAGCACTGAGCGGGTCGAGGAGGGCACCGTGGTAGGCGTCGGAGCCGATCTCGGACCGCAGCTCGGCCTTGCCGATCAGTTCGGTCTCGTGCCCGAAGTAGCGGGCCAGATCGCGCTGCTGGGCCTGCTTGTGGGCGAAGTGCGCGGGGCGGTAGGCGACGCCCAGGCGCCCGACGCGGCGGAACTGGCAGTCGATGGACTCCTCGGCCACCAGCTGCTCGACGCTGTCCACGGCCTTCCCGTAGGAGTTGTAGATCTCGCGGGCCCGCTCAAGTCCGTAGCGGCGGATGGCCTGGCGCACACCGATGGTGAAGCCCAGGTTGCACATGCTGCCGTTGCGCGCGGAGGCGCCGGATCCGACCTGGCCCTTCTCCACGAGGGTGACGCGGGCGCCCTTGCGTGCGGCGTGCAGGGCGGTGGACAGGCCGGTGAGGCCGCCACCGACCACCACCAGGTCGGTGTCCTCGGGCAGCGGCTTGCCGGAGCGGTCGGGGAACGGATCGGCGGTGTCGATCCAGAACGGGATCGTCTTCATGCTCGGTCTCCTGCTGGATGCGGTGTAGGGGGTACTGCCGGCCGGGCACCGGGGGGCCCGGCCGGCGGCGTCAGCAGCCCAGCAGCTCGGGCAGCCCGGTCATGTCGCCGAGCTCGTCGTACTGGTAGGCGGGGGACCCCGGGAGGCCGTTGCGGTTGATCCACACCACACGCTTCAGGCCCAGGTCGCCTGCCGGGATGATGTCGTACTCCCAGCCCTGGGCGACGTGGATGACCTGCGCCGGGTCGATGTCCATCGTCTTGTACGCGTACTCGAACGTCTGGCGGTCCGGCTTGTACGCACGGGCCTGTTCGGCGGTGATGACGTGGTCGAACTCGACGCCGATCAGCTCGATGTTCTTCTTGATCAGGTGGTCCTGGGTGTTGGAGATGATCGCGAGCTCGTAGCGGGACTTCAGCCGTCGCAGCGCCTCGGGCACCTCGGGGAACGGTCCGAAGGTGGGGATCAGGGCGACGATGGCGTCACCGTCGGAGTCCTGGTAGCGCAGTCCGTGCCTGCGCATGGACTTCTCCATGCTGGAGCGCAGCACCTCGTCGTAGGGCCGGTAGTCCTCCAGCACCGCCTGGAAGCGCATGACGTTGAAGGTGCTGAGGAACTCCTGGGTGTCTACGCCGACTTCCGCGATGCGGTCCCGCAGCAGCTCTTCGGTGGGGGCATTGAGGCGGAAGGCGACGAGTGTGCCGTAGGCGTCGAACGTGACGATCTCTCGCATGGGAGTCTCCGTTTCCGTTGGGGGTGGTGAGGTAGTGGGCGACAGGGCAGGAGGAGGGTCCGCCCGGGTCAGGGGGTGACGGTCTCGACGGGCAGCGCGCCCTGGCTGTCCCGGGTGCCGCCGAGCCGTCGTGCTGTCGCGACCAGGGCGAGCGCCAGCACCGAGAGGCCGATGAGGACGGAGCTGATCGCCGTGACCGTCGGATCCACGTCGAACTGCAGGGCGTTGAAGACCTCGATCGGCAGTGTTCGGGTGTCGGCCGTCGACAGGAACTGGGCGATGAAGAACTCGTCGAAGCTGGTGATGAAGGAGAACACGGTGGCGGCGAAGAGGCCGGGCATCGCCAGCGGGAGGGTGATCTGCCGGGCGATGGTCAGCCGGGTGGCGCCCATGCTGGCCGCCGCGTCCTCGAGCCGTTCGTCGATACCGCGCAACGTCGCCACCAGGATGAGTACGGCGACGGGTGCGGCCAGAACCGTGTGGCCCAGGGCGATCGCGAGCGGGCTGCCGAGCATCCCCAGGGGCTCGAAGAGCAGGAACAGGCCGAGCGCGATCACCACGTGGGGGATGAGCAGCGGGGCGAGCACCAGCCCGTACACCGCGGAGCGCAGCGGCAGCCGGCCGCGGGCGAGCGCCAGCGCGGTCGTCACTCCGAGCACGAGGGAGAAGGCCGTGGTGAGGGCCGCGACCAGGCAGCTCAGTCCGATCGCGGTCGCCCAGTCGCTGCCGGGCGCCCCGATCTCCTCGTACCAGCGGGTGCTGAGCTGCTTCGGCGGGAAGTCGCCGAGCCCGTCGGCGCCGAAGGACGTGACCACGATGACGATGATGGGCAGCGCCAGGAAGAGCAGGATGAGGGTGGCGCTGACCGAGCGGGCGACGCGCCCGGCCCGGGTGGCGGGCAGTTCCATCACGAGGCGCTCCCCCCTCCGGTGGCCCGGCCGCGGCGGAGCCGGAACAGCCCGACGAGTCCCAGGCCGGCGAAGGTGAGCAGCAGCAGGATGACGCCGAACGCGGCCGCCGAGTTCCACTGGTTCTGCTTCATCACCTGCTGGTCGATGAGGGCCGCGACGACCGTCTGCCGCTCACCACCCATGAGGGCGGGGGTGATGTAGTAGCCGAGGCAGAGGATGAAGCTGAGCAGCCCCGCGGTGGCGACCCCGCCCGCGACGAGCGGGAAGTACACCCGGCGGAAGATGGTGAACCGTCCGGCGCCGAAGGAGGCGGCGGCCGCCAGCAGCCTGCCGTCGACGCCACGCATCACGCTCTGCAGGACCAGCACCGTGTACGGGAGCATCACCGAGGTGGTGCCGATGATGACTCCGGTCTCGTTGTAGAGCAGCGAGTACGGCGCGCCGGGCGCGTGCACGGCGGTCATCAGGGTGTTCACCATGCCGTGTTCGCCGAGCAGGATGATCCATCCGTAGGTGCGGACCAGTGCGCTGATGAAGTGCGGTACCACCACGATCAGCATGGCCAGCGTGGCGAACACCGGCCGCATCCGGGCGATGGCATGGGCGAGGGCGAAGCCCACCAGCAGGCTGGCGAGGGCCGTCTCCGCGGAGATCCGCAGCGTGGTGAGCAGCACCGACCGGTTCACGCCGCTCAGCGCGTCGGCGTACCAGTGCAGCGTGAACCCGCCCGCGTCACCCTCCAGGCTGAGCGAGAGGATGCCGATGATCGGATAGACGAAGAGGACGAGCAGGAAGACGGTCACCGGGAGGGCGTTGAGCAGTCCGACGCGTACCCGTTGTCCGCGCAGGGAAGTTGGTGTACGGCGAGCCGGGGCCGGGGCGAGAGTGGTGCCGGCCATGGTCATCCCCCTTCCGTGTCCGTGAAGACACTGACGTCGTCGCGGTCCGCGGTCAGGGAGACCCGCTCCCCGGTGCGCGGGGGGTTGGCCGAGGTCGTTTCCACGCGCAGCGGTGGCGTGCCGGGGGCCGCTCCGTCCGGCCGTACGGTGATACGGACCAGGGTGCCGACGTAGACGACCGTCTCGACGGTGCCGGTGCAACAGTTCTCGTCGGAGGGGCCCAGCCGGAACTTGCCGGGCCGGACGGCGACACGGACCGGCTGTCCGGGGACGCACGGTCGGTGGCGGGCGGTCAGCAGGCCGCCGGTGTCGAGCCGGATGCCGGCGCACCCGTCGTCACCGGGCGCCTCGACCTTTCCGGTGAGGAAGTTGGCGGCCCCGAGGAAGTCCGCGACGAACGGGGTGCGGGGTCGCTCGAAGAGTCCGCGGGGGGTGTCGAACTGCTCGATACCCCCGTCCTTCATGACGGCGATGCGGTCGGACAGGACCAGGGCCTCTTCCTGGTCATGGGTGACGTACACCACGGTCAGGCCCAACTCGCGCTGGATGGACTTGATCTCGGTCTGCATCTGGTCGCGGAGCTTCTTGTCGAGCGCGCCGAGCGGTTCGTCCATCAGGACGACCGGCGGCCGGTAGACGAGGACCCGGCACAGGGCGACGCGCTGCTGCTGCCCGCCGGACAGTTCGCGGGGGCGGCGCCGGGCGAAGCCCGACAGCCCGGCCGCCTCCAGGGTTTCGCCGACCCGGCGCCGTATCTCGGCCTTGGGCACGCCGCGCAGCTGGAGCGGGAAGGCGACGTTCTCGTCGACCGTCATGTGAGGGAAGAGCAGGTACTGCTGGAAGACGAAGCCGAAGTCGCGTTTGGCCGGGTTGAGCCGGGTCACGTCACGGCCGTCCACCGTGACGGTGCCGGAGTCGGGCTCGGTGAAGCCGGCCAGCATCATCAAGGTGGTGGTCTTGCCGGAGCCCGAGGGGCCCAGGAAGGTGACGAACTCGCCCGCCGCGATGTCCATGTCGATGCCGTCGACGACGGTCGTGCCGCCGTAGGCCTTGCGCAGCGCGGCGACGGACAGGGACTGCCCGGTCCGCCGGGTCTGCGGCGTCCCGGCGGCGGTGGGGTTGAGAAGTCCTGTGTGCTCACTCATGGGCCCACTCCTGCCAGCGCTTGGCGACGGAGTCCTGGTTCTTGTCCCACCACTCGACATCGAGGTCGAACCCGGTCTTCAGATGCTCGGGCGATGTGGGCAGCCCGGCCCGGACGTCTTCCGAGAGGGCCTTCACGGCGGCCGGAACGACGGGACCGTGCGGGAAGATCTTGGAGAACGCGGCCTGGACTTCGGGCCGGAGGGAGAAGTCGATCAGCTGGTACGCCGCATCGGTCTTGTCCGTACCCTTGGGGATGGCCCACCCGTTGGTGTGCCGGCGGGCCCCGTTCCACTCATAGGCGATCGGTTGGCCCTGTTGGATCAGGTCATCGGCGCGGCCGGTCCACAGACTGGTCATGACGACCTCCTTGCGGCCGAGCATGACGGCCGGCAGAGCGCCGGTGTTCCAGAACTTCTTGATGTCGCCGCGCACCCGGGACAGCGAGGCGAAGGCCCTGTCCACGTCGATGGGGTACAGGTCGTCGAGTGCCACGCCGTCGGCGAGCAGGGCGAATTCCAGCTCGGGGATGTCGGCGTCCAGGCTCTGCAGAGAACGCGGGCCGCTGAAGGACGTCGTGTTCCAGAAGTCCGCCCAACTCTTCGGCCTGCGCTGCAGACTGTCGGTGCGGTAGGCCATCAGGCTGGCCCACACGTTCTTGCCGACGGCGTGTTCGGTGAGCAGATGACCGGGGATGCCCGCACCCTTGGTGTGCTTCAGCCTGTCGTAGTCCAGGGTCTGCAGGGTGTTCGCGCGGACCATCTTCGGGAAGACGAGCATGGAGTTGTCGATCAGGTCGAACTGCGGCCGGCCCTGTTTGATCTGTGCCATGAGCTGCGCGGACTGGTAGTTGACCGTGCTGACCGAGATGCCGGTCTCCTTGGTGAACGGTTCGTAGACCGCCTTCGCCAGGGCTTCGTGGTAGGAGCCGCCGCTGTTGCTGACGACGAGCGACTTCTTACTGCCGCCCGACGAGCCGCGGCTTTCGCCTGTACCCATGAGGGTGCCGCAGCCGGCCACTGTCGTGGCGGCGGCCAGAGCACCCGCGGTGCGGAGTATGGTCCTGCGTCCTATCCGGCTGCCTTCCATGGCGGGGCCTCCTGGAGATCGGTGTGGATACGGGGAAATCCGGGGTGCGGGGACGTGCGGGTCCGGGGACATGGGTGTCTTGGGGCATGGGTGTTCGCGGACGGGGTCCGTGGATGGGGTGTCCGCGGACGGGGGGCCGGACCGGATCGGGAACCGCGAGTCTCAGGCCACGCCGAGTCCGGCCGGTGCGAGGAAGCCGACGGGGTGCTCCGTGGTGCCGCCCAGCGCCAGGTCGGCCGCGATCTCGCCCATGGCGGGGGAGAGTTTGAAGCCGCTGCCGGAGAATCCGGCCATGACGACGATGTCGTCCTCGCCGGGAAGATGACCGACGAGCGGGTTTCCGGACTCGGTGTAGCCCTCCATGTAGACCGACAGCCTTATGGGGTCGGGGTTCAGATCGGGCATCAGTTCACGGATGAGTTGGCGGAAGGTGTCGAGTTCTGCCGGGCGGACCGTACGGTCGAGCCGTTCGGGGTCGGGAACCGGCAGATAGCGCGCGAGGGAGAGGCCGAGCTTGACGGAGATGCCGTCGGGCGACGGCAGTCCGTAGCAGTCGTGGGGTGTGCTGCGTACGAACGCGGGGGCGCCGTCCGCGAACCAGTCGTGGCGGGTGGGGATGTGCCACGAGCTGATCAGCCGGCGGATGTCGACCGTCCGCGGAAGGTCCGGGAGCAGGGTGTTGATCCAGGGGCCCGCGGTCACCACCGCGGCGTCCACATGGTCGGTGCCGTGGTCGGTGGCGATGTCCACGCCGCCGCCCGCCGCGGGCGCCACCTCCCGGACCGTGGTGTAGCGGTGCAGACGGGCGCCCAGTTGCTCGGCGCGCCCGGCGGCGGCCTGGACCGACGCCTCGGGCCTGATGATGCAGCCCATCCGGTCGAGGACGGCGGTGTGTCCCTCCGGGAGGCGGTGCTGCGGGTAGCGCCGGGCGAGGCCCTCCTGGTCCAGCACCTCGTGATCCAGCCGATGGGTGGCGCTGGAGGAGAGGAGGAGACGCATGGAGGATGAGGCGGTTTCACCCATCACCAGGCAGCCGCTGCGGCGTCGCAGCGAACGGCCCGTCTCCTGCTGGAGCCGGTCCCACATCCGGTCCGCGAGGCGCAGCAGCGGAATGTACGCGGGTTCACCGAGGTGGGCGGCGCGGAAGATGCGGGTCTCGCCTCCTGCCGCGCCGCGGTCGTGACCAGGCGCGTACCGGTCGTAACCGATGACCTCGGCGCCGCGGGCGGCCAGTCGCCACATGGCCTGGCTGCCCATGCTGCCGACGCCGATCACGGCGACGCGCTTCGGGGTGCTCATGGGCGCTCCTTCTGGCGAGGGCGGCTGGGGTGGGAGTCGTGCATCCAGCTCTCGTGCGGCCGGTGCGATCCGGGCCCGCTGGGATGACGTTCACTCTCGTCGCGGCCGACATCGCAGGTCAACACACACTCTGTTCCACCACGGGGCGTCCTCGGGACGGTCTGTCGCGGTGGAAGGACCGCCTTTGGGAATTAACATCGCCCCCTTGCCACGGAAACGACCTGGTGCGAAGGTGGGCCCTCGATGCCACGGAATATGCCCCCGAAACGCCTTGTAACGAGGCGTTTCATCACCATCAGGGACGTCCTGGGCCTCCCTGTGCTCGTCGAAGGGCTGCCACGTGTCCTGGCCGGTGAGTCGCGGCTGGACCGTGCGGTGCGGTGGGTGCACGTCACCGAACTGCTCAATCCCGCCGACTTCCTCGAAGGCGGCGAGCTCGTGCTGACGACCGGCATGCCGTATCCCGAGGACACCTCGAAGCTGCGTGACTACGTCGACCAACTCGCCGACGTCGGAGCGGCCGGCCTGATCGTGGAACTCGGCTACCGCTACCGGAGGGTGCCCGACGAACTGGTCGCGGCCTGCCGTGCCCGCGAGGTGCCGCTGGTCGAACTCGCCCGCGGCGTCCGGTTCATCGACGTCACCCAGACAGTGCACGCCCTCATCCTCGACGCCCAGGGCGCACTGCTGCGCCGCGGCAGGGACGTCCAGGACACCTTCACCGCCCTGACCCTGCGTGGCGCGACTCCCGAGGAAGTGGTGCACACCACCGCGGAGCTCACCGGAGCTCCCGTGGTGCTCGAGGACCTCACCCACCGGGTCCTGATGTGTGAACTGCTCGGCCGGCCGTACGAGCCGGTGGTGTCGGCCTGGTCCCGGCGCTCCCGAGTGGCGCCGACTCTTGAGAAGACCGAGCCGAGCGGCCCGGAGGGCTGGCTGATAGCCCCCGTGCAGGACCACCAGGGCCTGTGGGGACGGCTGATCCTGCTGGACAGCCGGCAGAGCCCGGAACCCGACCCGGAACACGTGCTGATACTGGAACGTGCGGCGGTCGCCCTGACGATGGCACGCCTGGCCGGACCGGCCTGGTGGGAGCGCCGGGCCCACCGCTCCGTGCTGCGGGACCTGTACGAACGGCGCTTCCGCTCCCCCGCGGACGCCCGCGCCCGAGCCGAGGCACTGGGCCTGCCGGCCTTCGGGCACCGGCTGTTCCCCGTACTGATCCGCCACACGAGACCCGATGGGGAGAGTGAGCATCTCGACGAGCGGATCGCGAAGGAACTGGAGCGGACCGGCGTCCGCGCACTGGTCGGCGAGACGGCCCCGGGCCGGATCGGCGTACTCCTCGCGCTGGCGCAGGCCAGCGCCTGGCAGCCGGTCGCCGAGCGGATCGGCCGTCTCGCCCGCGAGGAGCTCGGCCCGGACGTCATCGTCGCGGTCGGACCCGGCGTGACCGACCTCTCCGGGATCGCCCGGTCATGGCAGGAGGCGGAGCAGACCGCACAGGCCATCACGTCGGCATCCCCGGACCGGTGGTTCTATGTCCCGTCCGACGTCGGGCTGCCGGAACTGCTGGGCGTACTGCGGGAGGACACCCGTCTCCAGCGGTACGCGGAGCGGCAGCTGACCCGCCTCATCGAGCACGACGACCGCAACGGCGGCGACCTGCTCCCCGCGCTGCGTGCCTATCTGGCGTCAGCCGGAAACAAGTCGGTCGCGGCGAAGCGGGCCGGCATGTCCCGGCAGGCGTTCTACCAGCGTCTCCACACGATCGAACGGCTCCTGGGATGTGACCTGGAATCGGGCCTGCAACGCACATCCCTGCACGTCGCGGTGCTTGTCCTGGACTCACGGGAAGAAGCGGCTCCCGGCGTGTGACGAGGGCTCCCGCCCGGCCGCACCGGCCTGGCCCGGTCTGGGGCCCGCTGCCCCCACAAGACCGCAGTGGCGAAGGTCACGGAGGCCGGCGAAGGCCGGTGCGTAGGCTGGAGACACGACTCGTCGTAAGGTAAGGAAACAGCCCTTGACCTGCAAAAACGCGGGCAGGGAGCCTAGATTCCGGGAGTATCCTCCATGCTGCGCACCATGTTCAAATCAAAGATCCATCGAGCCACCGTCACCCAGGCCGATCTGCACTACGTGGGATCGGTGACCATCGACGCCGACCTGCTCGACGCCGCCGACCTGCTGCCCGGCGAGCTCGTGCACATCGTGGACATCACCAACGGCGCCCGCCTGGAGACGTACGTCATCGAGGGCGAGCGCGGCTCGGGTGTCGTCGGGATCAACGGCGCTGCCGCCCACCTCGTCCACCCCGGAGATCTGGTGATCATCATCAGTTATGCGCAGGTGACCGACGCCGAGGCGCGGGCACTCGAACCGCGGGTCGTGCACGTGGACCGGGCCAACCGCGTGGTGGCCCTGGGGGCCGACGCGTCCGAGCCGGTGCCGGGCTCGGATCAGGAGCGCAGCCCGCAGTCGGTGTCCGCCTGACTCCTGACTCCTGACTCCTGACCTCTGACCCCTGACCACCGACTCCGTACGTACGGACCAGGAGCGTGCCCATGAGTGACAGCGACATCGAGATCCGCGACGACCGGGCGGCGGGCCGCTTGGAGGCGGTCGGCGGCGGCGAAGTCGTCGGCCGCATCGAGTACTTCGTCCTCGCGTCACCCGAGGGCGCGCTCGTCCCGGTGCACACGATCGTCGAACCGGCCCACGAGGGAAAGGGCATCGCGGGCTCGCTGGCGCGCGAGCTGTACGCCACGGCCGAGCGCGAGGGCATCGCCGTGGCACCGCTGTGCCCGTACGTCGTCAAGTGGGCCGAGCGCCATCCCGACCAGGCTCCGGCGGCCGACCCGGAGCTGCTGCGGGCGGCGAAGGACTGGCTCGCGGAGCATCCCGGCCGGTTCTGACAGCCGTACGACTGCCGAGGGCTGCCGGCGCGGGCCCGCGACGAGCCCCCGAAGCCGTCGCGGGCGGCGTGCCCGCCGCGCTGGATGGCGTCCTGGGGCCGACCGTGTTCCTGATCGAGGGGGCGGCCCCACATCGGCCGCCCCTCGCCGTGCGGACCCGTCTCGTCGACGGCGCCCGGCCGCGCTTCGGGGCGAGCGACACCGACTGGTACCTACACTTCTGAGGGTGGACGCCGGAGCACGGCCTGCCCGAGCGGCCCGAGTCGGGGCGGTGGCGGGTGCGCCGGTGCCCTTCACGGGTGCCGAGCGAATCCGGCAGAGAGCCGAAGACGACAACCCGTCTGCTGGTCCTCTCCAGCCCCCGCACGGGGCTGGAGGCGGGGGGCCGGACGCGGCACACCGACAGAGGCCCACCCGGGCCAGGCCGTTCACGCGGGGGAGTGAGTGCTGAGGCCGCCGTCGGGTACGCGGGGGAGTAGTCCAGAGCCTACGTCGACCGACTGGCCGGAGGACGTCATGACGAACCCCTACCCCGACCCCGTTCAGCCCGGACCCACGCCGGGCCCCGGGCCGGGGCCCGCACCGGACCCGGATCCGCAGCGCCCGCAGCCGCACCCCGACCCGGTCCCGACCCCGGAACCTCCACCGGAGCCGACACCGCCGCCGCCGCCGCAGCCGACGCCGCCCCCGCCTCCGGGTCCGCGCCCGACCCCCGAGCCCTCTCCGTCCCCGATCCCACCGGGCCCGGAGCCGGTACCGAATCCGGAGCCGGGACCGCCGCTGTCCTGAGGCGGGCGCCGACCCCGGCCCGAAGAGCGGCGGCCCGGCCCTCGGGCCGCCGCTCTTCGGGCCGTGATCGGCGTGGCTGCCATTCCCCCGGGGGCCCCGATCGGGTCCGCCCTCCGGGGGCCGGCGCGTGCCGCCCACCGGTCCGCTCGGCCGACGCCCTCGCCATCGCAGTCCTCACGTCCGCGCCGCCCCCGCCGTAACACAACGGCGGTGGACGACCCCAGCCGCCCACCGCCGCGCCAAGCCTTGACCGCGCTGTACCTCGCCTACGCGGAGACCTCCGACCGATCCCCACCCCACAGCGTGTGGAACGAGCCGTCCCGGTCGGTCCGCCGATAGGTGTGCGCGCCGAAGAAGTCCCGCTGTCCCTGCGTCAGCGCGGCCGGCAGGCGCTCGGCGCGCAGCGCGTCGTAGTACGCGAGGGCCGCGGCGAAGCCCGGAGTCGGGACGCCCTGGCGGGTGGCCGCGATCAGAACCTCGCGCCAGTCGTCCTGCGCCGCCGCGATCTCCTGCGCGAACGTCTCGTCGGACAGCAGGCTCGGCAGGTCCGGCCGGGTGTCGTACGCGGCGCGGATGCGGTCCAGGAAGGCCGCGCGGATGATGCAGCCGCCGCGCCAGAGCGCGGAGACGGCACCCAGGTCGATGTCCCAGCCGTACTCTTCGCTGCCCGCGGCGATCTCGTGGAAGCCCTGCGTGTACGACACGATCTTCGAGGCGTACAGCGCCTGCTCCACCCGGTCGGCGAAGGCACCCGCCTCGGAGTCGCTCAGCGGCAGGGCCTTCGGCCCGGCCAGCCCGCGCGAGGCCTCCCGCAGCGCCGCGTGCCCGGACAGGGAGCGGGCGAAGACCGCCTCCGCGATGCCGGACACCGGGACGCCCAGGTCGAGGGCGATCTGGACCGTCCACCGGCCCGTGCCCTTCTGCTCCGCCTGGTCCACCACCACGTCCACGAACGGCTTGCCGGTCGCCGCGTCCACGTGCGACAGCACCTCGGCGGTGATCTCGATCAGGTACGAGTCGAGCCTGCCCGTGTTCCAGGTGCGGAAGATGTCCGCGATCTGGGCGGGGGTGTATCCGGCGACGTCCCGCAGCAGCTGGTACGCCTCGCCGATCAGCTGCATGTCGGCGTACTCGATGCCGTTGTGCACCATCTTCACGAAGTGCCCGGCGCCGTCCGGACCGACGTGCGTCACACAGGGCGCCCCGTCCGCCGCCTTCGCGGAGATCCTCTCCAGCATCGGACCGAGAGAGTCGTACGACTCCTTCGGCCCGCCCGGCATGATGCTCGGCCCGTGCAGCGCGCCCTCCTCACCGCCGGAGACGCCCATGCCGACGAAGTGGATGCCCTGCTCGCGCAGTTCGCGCTCGCGGCGCCGGGTGTCCGCGAAGTGCGCGTTGCCCCCGTCGATGATCATGTCGCCGGGCTCCAGCAGCGGCGCGAACTCCTCGATCACCGCGTCGGTCGGCTCACCGGCCTTCACCATGACGACCAGACGGCGCGGCCGCTCAAGCGCCGCGACGAAGTCCTTGGCCGTCTCGGCCGCGATGAAGTCGCCCTCGCTCCCGAACTCCTCCACCAGGGCGCGCGTCCGCGACGCCGTCCGGTTGTGCACCGCGACCGTGTAGCCGTTGCGCGCGAAGTTGCGGGCGAGGTTGCGGCCCATGACCGCGAGCCCCGTGACGCCGATCTGGGCTGTTGTGCTCATACCGCCTGCTCCTAAAGATCCAGAAGATCCGGTAGATCGCGTAGGTCCTGCATAACGTCGTGCTGCCCGCCAGTATTGCTCCCCGGACTCCCCGGACCATCCTGACGTGCCGGTACGCCCGTCGTACACCGGACCCGACGGGGGTGAGTACGCACGGAAGGGGCCGTGCGCCTCAGCGCGAGCGCCGCCGATCGGGCCGAGGAGCGCCGTCGATCAGGCCAAGGAGCGCTCCATACGCGCCACTTGGCGTGACCAAGCGGCCGATTGCTGTCTTGTCATGGCCTGTTCGCGGCGCTTACTTTTGCCCCTCCTGACGCATGTCGAGGGGGGCTTTTCATGGCCGTGCGCGGCCGGCACCGCCGGTATCAGCCGAACAGGATCAACCGCGCCTCACTCACCGTCACGGCGGGCGGCGCCGGGATGGCGATCCCGCTCATCGGTACCGGCGTGGCCCAGGCCGCCGACGTGGAGACCTGGAACAAGGTCGCCGCGTGCGAGTCGACCAACGACTGGAACATCAATACCGGCAACGGCTACTACGGCGGACTGCAGTTCAGCCAGTCCACCTGGGAGGCGTACGGCGGCACGCGGTACGCGCCGCGGGCGGACCTGGCCACCAAGGACCAGCAGATCGCCGTGGCGGAGAAGGTGCTGGACGGGCAGGGACCCGGCGCCTGGCCGGTGTGCTCGGTGCGGGCCGGGCTGACCCGGGGCGGCGACACCCCGGACATCCAGCCCGCCGGCGCCTCCGAGGACACCGCCAAGAAGAGCACCAAGAAGACGGGCGGCACCTCCGTACAGGACGTGCAGCCGCAGACCACACCGCAGTCCCGGGCCGGGACGGCCGAGATGTACACCGTGGTGCGCGGCGACTCGCTGTCCGGTATCGCCGACGCCGAGCGCGTCCGGGGCGGTTGGCGGGGGCTGTACGCGGCCAACCGGAAGACCATCGGCCCGGACCCCGACCTGATCCTGCCCGGCCAGCGGCTGAAGCTGCGCGCCCAGGACGCCACCGCCACGACGACCACACCGGCCACCGGCAAGTCCGCGACCAAGAAGCCCGCTTCGGGCACCGACACCGAAGAGGCCGAAGAAAAGGCGACGAAAAGCAGCACCCTGGTCGCCCCGGTCGCCGCCGGCACCGGCACGCCGTACCGCAAGGCGGGTTCCTCCTGGTCGAAGGGCTACCACACCGGGGTCGACTTCCCCGTGCCCACCGGTACCTCCGTGAAGTCCGTCGCGGCGGGCAAGGTCGTCACCGCCGGGTGGGGCGGCTCCTTCGGCTATCAGGTGGTGGTCCGGCACTCCGACGGCCGCTACACCCAGTACGCCCACCTGTCGGCGATCTCGGTGAAGTCCGGCCAGACGGTGGGCGCCGGGCAGCGCATCGGCCGCTCGGGAAGCACCGGCAACAGTTCGGGCCCGCATCTGCACTTCGAGGTGCGGACGGGGCCCGGCTTCGGTACGGACATCGACCCGGTGGGCTACCTGAGGGCCGGCGGCGTCAGGATCTGACGCGCGTGCGGTGCCGGCCGACGACCGGCGGCAACGGGACGTACAGGCCGCCGTAGAGGAGGCCGTAGTGGTGCGCAGACGCGTCGGCCTCCGGCGGCTCCCTGTCCTCGGGGACGCCTTCCTGGACCGGCGGCGCGGGCGGGACGAGGGCGCTCTCCTGGACCGGTACCGCCGACGGGGCCGGCACGAGGGCCCCGCCCCCCTGGACCGGTACGGCCGACGGAGCCGGCACGAGGACCTCCTGGATCGCCGCCGGCGTCGGGGCCGGGACGAGGACCTCCTCCCGCAGGGCGCCCACCGGCCGCTCGGGCAGCGGCGCGAGCAGCTCCGCCTCAGGCACCGGCTCGGCGTCCGTGCGCCCGATCCGCTCCGTGGTCAGCAGGATCAGACCGCCCGCCGCGACCACGCCGCAGCTCAGCGCGAGCGCGGTGCCGGCGCTGCCGTAGCGGAAGGTTTCGCCGAACATCGTGAGGCCGACCGCGGCCGCCACCACGGGGTTCACGACCGTGAGCGTGGCCAGCGGCGCCGCGAGCCCGGCACCGCGGTAGGCGGCCTGCGACAGCAGCATGCCGGCCGTGGCCAGCACACCTATCACGGCCAGGGACGGCAGGTCGGACGCGGAGAGCCCGCCGGTCCAGTCGACGGCGACCGTCTTCGTGAACACCGAGGACATGCCGAAGGCTATGCCGGACGCGGTCGCGAGCAGGATGCTGCGCACGGCCGGGTGCCGGTGCGCGGCCCGGCCCGCGATCATCAGGGTGACGACCGCACCGGCGGTGACCAGGGCGACGAGCACCCGCTGCGCGGTGTCCAGCGACTGCGCGTCGGACGCGCCGACCAGGGACAGCAGACCGGCGAGGCCCACCGTCGCCATGACCGCGCCCCGCCATGCGGTCGCTCCGGCCTTGCGGCCCACGAACAGCGCCGCCATGGGCAGGGCGAACACGATGGTCAGCGCGCCCAGCGGCTGGACCAGGCTCAACGGGCCGTAGGCGAGCGCCACCACGTGCAGCAGTCCGCCGAGACCGTTCAGCGCCACTGCCGCCCACCAGATCGGCCGACGCAGCGGCGCGTACTGCTGACCGGGGGAGGACACCGCGACCCGCTCCTGCACGATCGCTCCGGCCGCATAGGCGACGGCGGAGACGAGCGACAGCAGCACGGAC
Organism: Streptomyces sp. NPDC002838; assembly: GCF_040295365.1. NCBI lineage: Bacteria > Bacillati > Actinomycetota > Actinomycetes > Kitasatosporales > Streptomycetaceae > Streptomyces > Streptomyces sp. NPDC002838. The sequence goes on from NZ_JBEOVF010000009.1 coordinate 207,091, forward strand.
AACGCGAGGGCACTCATCAACTGCTCCTCTGCGTGGGGCGGGGGCGGTGACCCCGGTGCGACGAACGGTCGGCTTCCATAGCCAACACGATGCCGTGAAAAGTTCTTCCCGTCGTCGTACCTGAGCAGGCAATGGGTCCTACTGCCGATGGAGTACGACCGCCCCGCCGTCCTCCCCAAGGTGGGTGACGGCGGGGTGGATCCCCTGGGGGACAGGCCTCCTGACCTTGGTACTACTGCTCTTCGTGGACCTCGACTCCGAACTTGCCGCGCTCCGGCCGCTCGGCGGCTTCTTCGTACTACGTACGGGAGCGGCGCCGTGCTCATCGCCGCCGCTCGCCGACGTCTACGAGGGAGAGGCATCGCATCCTTACGGAGACGCCCTGGCATTCCGCGTCCACAAGGTCGCGGGCGCCCTCCACGCCCCCGAGGTGCGAGTCGCGGCCTCGGTGGCCCAACAGGGCCTCGCCGCCCGCCTGTGGTCGGTGGCGCTCGGCTGCGCCGCCCTCTACGACGCGCTGCCCGACCTCGACCCGAGCCTGCTGCACTGGGACCCCGACGGCAGCGCCCCCGACGACCTGTGGCTGTCCGCCGTACGACCGCTGCCCGCCGACGCCACGACCCTCGCGGACGTCGTGCTGCACGGTCACCTCCGGCCGCTGACGGAGGCGCTGCGCGGCTCGTACCGCATCGCGCCGGGCCTGCTGTGGGGCAACGCGGCCTCCGCGCTGGCCGGAGCCGCCCGGCAGTTGGACGTCTGGGCACGGGCGAGCGGCCGTACGGACGCCGCCGCGCGGGCCCGCGACCTCGCGACGGAACTCCTCGCCCACCCCTTCCTCGCCGGCACCGGAATCCTCACCGGCACCGCCTTCCGGCGCCGCAGCTGCTGCCTCTACTACCGTGTGCCCGGCGCAGGCGTCTGTGGTGACTGTTGCTTCACACGCCCCCCGCGCTCTTCCCCGCGCGCCGCATCTGGGTGACCATGAAGACAAGCAGCCGCTGAGACAGGGGGTTCCGGGTGCGAGTGGGACTGCTGACCCGGGAGTACCCGCCGGACGTGTACGGCGGTGCGGGTGTCCATGTCGAGTTCCTCGCCCGGGAGTTGAGGTCCCTCGTCGACCTGGACGTGCACTGCTGGGGCGAGGGGCGCGCGGAGGGCGTGATCCGCCACCGCCCCTGGTCGGCGATGGACACCGCCAACGACGCGCTGCGCACCTTCTCCGTGGACCTCGCCATGACCGCCGGCCTCGAAGGCCGCGAACTGGTCCACTCCCACACCTGGTACGCCAACCTCGCCGGCCACCTCGGCAAGCTCCTGTACGGCGTCCCGCACGTGATGACCGCCCACTCCCTGGAGCCCCTGCGCCCCTGGAAGGCCGAGCAACTCGGCGGCGGATACGCCCTGTCGAGCTGGGCCGAGCGCACCGCCATCGAGGCCGCCGACGCGGTGATCGCCGTCTCCGGGGCCATGCGCGAGGACATCCTCACCTGCTACCCGGCGCTGGACCCGGCCAGGGTCCACGTCGTGCACAACGGCATCGACACCAGCCTGTACCGACCCGACCACGGCACCGACGTCCTCGACCGGATCGGCCTCGACCGGGCCCGCCCGTACGTGCTGTTCGTCGGCCGCATCACCCGCCAGAAGGGCGTGCCCCATCTGCTGCGCGCGGCCCGGGACATCGATCCCGCGGCGCAGGTCGTGCTGTGTGCGGGCGCCCCCGACACCCCCGAGATCGACCAGGAGTTCCGCGACCTCTTCCAGGAGCTCAGCCGCGTCCGTGAGGGCGTGCACTGGATCCCGCAGATGCTGCCGCGCCCCGAGGTGATCCAACTCCTCACGCATGCGGCCGTGTTTGTCTGCCCGTCGGTGTACGAACCCCTCGGCATCGTCAACCTGGAGGCGATGGCGTGCGGAACTCCCGTCGTGGCCTCCCGGGTCGGCGGCATCCCCGAGGTCGTGGACGACGGCAAGACCGGGCTGCTCGTCGCGGCGGACCGCGATGACGATGTTTTCGAGACGGGCCTCGCGCGGGCGCTGGACTCGGTCCTCGGTGATCCGGAGGCCGCCCGGCGGATGGGCGAGGCCGGACGGGAGCGCGCGGTGGGCGAGTTCGGCTGGGACGCGGTCGCCCGGCGCACGGTCCGGCTGTACGAGGAGATCCTCAAGCAGGCCTAGAAACAGGACGGATACGGCAAGGTAGATCCTCGGACAGGCTTAGTACGACCTGCTCAGGGGCAGAGGGCAGGCATGGATCAACCTGGGTGATAGGAGCGGCCATGCGTCGTGGCGGACCTTCGGTGCTCGGAATCGTACTGGCGGGCGGGGAAGGCAAGCGCCTGATGCCCCTGACCACAGACCGCGCGAAACCCGCGGTCACTTTCGGAGGAACGTATCGCCTGGTCGACTTCGTGCTGTCCAACCTCGTCAACGCCGACGTCCTGCGCATCTGCGTCCTCACGCAGTACAAGTCGCACTCACTGGACCGGCACATCACCACCACCTGGCGGATGTCCAGTCTGCTCGGCAACTACGTGACCCCGGTTCCGGCCCAGCAGCGGCTCGGCCCGCGCTGGTACCTGGGCAGCGCGGACGCGATCCTGCAGTCGCTGAACCTCATCTACGACGAACGGCCCGAGTACGTCGCCGTGTTCGGCGCCGACCACGTCTACCGCATGGACCCGCGCCAGATGCTCGCCCAGCACATCGAGAGCGGCGTGGGCGTGACGGTGGCGGGGATCCGTGTCCCGCGTGGCGAGTCGTCGTCCTTCGGTGTGATCAGCCCCGGCTCCGACGGCCTGACCGTCGACACCTTCCTGGAGAAGCCCGCCGACCCGCCCGGCCTGCCCGACGACCCCGAGTGCGTCTTCGCCTCGATGGGCAACTACATCTTCACCACCAAGGCCCTCATCGAGGCGCTGCAACGGGACGCCGAGGACGAGAACTCCGTGCACGACATGGGCGGTTCGATCCTGCCCCAGCTCACCGAACGCGGCGAGGCCCAGCTGTACGACTTCAGCGCCAACCACGTCCCCGGGGAGACCACCCGTGACCGGGGCTACTGGCGTGACGTCGGCACGCTCGACGCGTACTACGACGCCCACATGGACCTGATCGCCGAGCGCCCCGCCTTCAATCTCTACAACCGCAGTTGGCCCATCTACACCCACTCGGGCCAGCTCTCGCCGGCCCGCTTCAACGCAGGCGGCATGGCGAGCGAGTCCATCATCAGCGCGGGCTGCCTGATCCGGGGCCAGGTCACGCGGTCGGTGCTCTCGCCGGGTGTCGTGGTCGACCCGGGAGCCGTCGTACAGGGTTCGGTGCTGCACGACAACGTCCACATCGGGCGGGGCGCGGTGGTGCGCGGTGCCGTCCTCGACAAGAACGTCGAGGTGCCGCCGGGCGCGACGATCGGCGTCAACCCGGAGCGGGACTCGGCGCTGTACACGGTCTCCAAGGGCGGGGTGATCGCGCTGGGGAAGGGGCAGGTGGTCTCGTAGGGGCGGCTCGGGCATATCTGGACTTAGCCGGACATGTCAGAATGCTGGTATTTTCGTCTTATGGGTACCCGGGGGTTCACAGAGCGCCGATAGCCCCAGGAGGTGATGGGAGTGACCACCACTCCCCGGTCGACGATGGAAACCCATCCCGACATCGTCGAAATGCGAAGTCGTCATGAGAGGGCGGAGCGCGCCACGACCACTGTGGGTGTGCAGGCCATCGAAACGCTGGCCCTGCTCACAGGTACGTTTCTCGCCATCTCTCCCTGGGTCGTCGGGTTCAACGACCTTCAGACCCTGACCGTCAACAACCTGATCGTAGGTATCGCCTACGCGCTGCTCATGAGCGGCGGCTTCGGCCGGGCTTACGAACGGACGCACAGCATGGCGTGGGCCAGCTGCGCACTGGGCGTCTGGACGATCATTTCGGCGTGGGTGATCTCGGGGGACGTCGACACGACGAGGACCGTGGTCAACAACGTCCTCGTGGGCGTGATCGCCCTCGTGCTGGGCATTGCCGCCAGCGTCGTCGCGGCCGTCGGTGCGCGTAGCGAGCGCGGCCAGCGCGGTCAGCACGCCGCGCCGTACGAGGGTGGTGAGCAGCGGGCCGCGCCGTACGAAGGAACCACCGGTTCCTGAGATCCGGCAACCCGTTTCGTTCATACGGCGGCACCGAGCTGACGCCTCGGTGCCGCCGCACGAATCGGTCCAGACCTGGACGCGCAGTCGAATCCGTGTTGTCATGCCAACTGCTGTCCATGACAACGTTGTTATGGAGGACCTGTGCGCATCGGACGACTCAGAAACCGACTCGGGTTACTCTTCGCCGCGCTCCTCGGCCTCACCGGGCTGACCGCGGCACCCGCACTGGCCGACGACCCCGTCGAGGCCCGCGGCCTGAAGGGCGAGTACTACAGCCAGTCCGCCCCCGGCGCCTTCGACTTCCACGAGCTCAAGGCCACCACCTTCGACCCCACGCTCGACTTCGACAACCTGGAGCCGCGCCTGGCCGCCGCCACCGGCCGCGCGGACGACGTCAGCGTCCGCTGGACCGGCAGGATCGTGCCGGAGCGGACCGGTCCTCACACCTTCTCGGTCATCGGCGACAACGGTTTCCGCCTCTGGATCGGTGGACGGCTCGTCATCGACCACTGGGTCGACGACTGGGACCGCGAACAGACCGCCGAACCCGTCGACCTGACCGCCGGCACGGCCTACGACATCAAGCTCGAGTACTTCGAGCACTACGGCGGCTCCAACCTCCACCTGCGCTGGACCGAGCCCGGCGGCAGCAAGGAGCCCGTCCCGCAGTCGGCGTTCCGCCTCCCCGAGGGATTCGACTACGACGGACCGATCGCGGCCACGGTCCTCGTCGACGGCCGCACCCTGAAACTCGCCTTCGCCCAGCGCCTCGCCCCGCCCCCGGCCGGTCTCACCGACCACCTGGAAGCGGTGATCGGCGGCGCCAAGTGGCCCCTGGGCGCGGCCAGGCCGGACCCCGCCGACCCCAGGGCCCTCCTCGTCGCCCTCGACGAACCCGTCGTAGGAAACAAGAACGGCACCGCACGCGGCACCGCCGACATCCGCTACGACGGCAGGGGCGGCCTCACCGGCGCGGATGGCAACGTTGTCAAAGCCTTCTGGAGCAGCGGTCCCAACCGCTCCACATACCAGCTGCGCACCCCCTGGGCTGACGAGGTGGGCCCGGACAACGCCCACCCCGAGTACCCGCGCCCGCAGTTGACCCGCGACGCCTGGCACAACCTCAACGGCCGCTGGCAGTTCGCCGCGGCCGAGGCGGGCGAGCAGCCGCCCGTGGGGAAGACCCTGGCCGAACGCATCCTCGTGCCGTACCCGGTCGAGTCCCAGCTCTCCGGCATCGAGCGGCACGAGGACCGCATGTGGTACCGCCGCACCTTCACCGTCCCCGCCGACTGGCGCATCGGCGCCGGCCAGCGGCTGCGGCTGAACTTCGGCGCCGTCGACTGGCGGACCGAGGTGTACGTCAACGGCACCAAGGTGGTCGAACACAAGGGCGGCTACGACAAGTTCGGCGCCGACATCACCGACGCACTCAAGCCCGGCCGCACCCAGGAACTGATCGTCGGCGTCTACGACCCGACGGACGCGGCGAACGGCGAGAACCCGCCGCTGGGCAAGCAGCGCCTGGACCCGAGCGGCATCTGGTACACGCCCTCCTCCGGCATCTGGCAGACGGTCTGGATGGAACCGGTCGCCCGCGACCACGTCGACTCGCTCAAGCTGACCCCGGACCTCTCGAAGAACCAACTGAGCGTCGAGGCAAGGGGAGTCCGCGCCGGCGTACCGATCACGGCGACGGCGTACGACGGAAAGCGGAAGGTCGCCACGGCACGCGGCCGCACCGGCGGGCCGCTGACACTGACCATCGACGACCCACACCTGTGGTCGCCCGACGATCCCTTCCTCTACGGCCTGAAAGTGACCGTCGGCGCCGACCGCGTCGGCAGCTACTTCGGTATGCGTTCCATCGCCGTCGAACAGGTGAACGGCGTCCCGCGTACGGTCCTCAACGGCGAGCCCGTCTTCCTGATGGCCACCCTCGACCAGGGCTTCTGGCCCGACGGCCTGCACACCGCGCCGACCGACGAGGCCCTCGCGTACGACCTGAAGGCGCACAAGAAGCTGGGCTTCAACTCCGTGCGCAAGCACATCAAGGTCGAGCCCGACCGCTGGTTCCACTGGGCCGACCGGCTGGGTCTGCTGGTGTGGCAGGACATGCCCGCCATGACCGCGGGGGTGAACCCGAGCGCCGCCGCCCGTACGGAGTACGAGCGCGAGATGAAGGAGATGATCGACGAGCACATCAGCAGCCCGTCGGTGGTCATGTGGGTCACCTTCAACGAGGGCTGGGGCCAGTACGACGTGGGCCGCGTCGCCGAGCAGGCCAAGGCGTGGGACCCGACCCGCCTGGTCAACAACCAGTCGGGCCTCAACCTCGGCGCCGACGGCAACGCGGGCGACCTCATGGACGAGCACGGCTACCCCAGTCCCGCCCTGCCGCCCCGGCCGGACGGCAGGCGCGCCCTGGTCAGCGGCGAGTACGGCGGCCTCGGGCTGGCCGTCCCGGGACACGCCTGGTCCGTGCAGCAGTCGTACGTGGACGTCGATCCGGCGACCTACACAGACGATTACCTGACGAAGCTCGACGAGGTGCGGGCGCTGGTCTGCCGGGGCAGCAACGGTGCCGTCTACACCCAGATCTCGGACGTGGAAGGTGAGCTGAACGGGCTGCTGACCTACGACCGCAAGATCCTCAAACCGGACGTGCGGCGGCTGAAGGCCGCACACGAGGCGCTGATCCGGGACGCCTCCCAGGTGACCCCCGCCGGCTGCCCGGCGGGCCTGCGCGACCACTGATTTGACCTCTGTTGCCCCATGTGTCCCGCCCCTTTCGACGGGGGCGGGACTTAATCTGGTGTTAACTGTGCGTAGCTTGATCGTACTTGACCGTAATCGCTTACGGGCGATTGACTGCTGACCCACCCTTCGTCGACGCGAGGCAAGCCCTTGACTGCTGACCTGCTGGCACCTCTCGACCTGGCGTTCTGGAACATGGAATCCGCCGAGCACCCCATGCACCTGGGCGCGCTCGGCGTCTTCGCGGCACACTCGCCCACCGCGGGCGCCCACGCGGCCGACCTGCTCGCCGCACGGGCCGCCGCGGTGCCCGGACTGCGGATGCGGGTCCGGAGCGTGTGGCAGCCGCTCGGCCTTCCACCGGTCCTCGGCGGCGCCGCTCGGGAGCCCGACCCCGGCTTCGATCCCCTGAACCACGTCCGGCTGCACGCCCCGACCGCGGACTTCCACGCCGAGGCGGGCCGGCTCATGCAGCGCCCGCTGGACCGCGGCCGGCCGCCGTGGGAGGCCCATGTGCTGCCCGGGGAGGACGGCGTCTCGTTCGCCGTGCTGTTCAAGTTCCACCACGCCCTGGCCGACGGGCTGCGGGCGCTGACGCTCGCCGCCGGCGTCCTGGACCCGATGGATCTGCCGGCCCGCCGTCCCCGCCCCGCCGAACCGTCGCGCGGCCTCCTGCCGGACGTGCGGAAACTGCCCGGGAGGGTGCGCGGCGCCCTGACCGACGTGGGCCGGGCCCTGGACATCGGCGCCTCCCTCGCCGTGTCCAACCTGGGCGTGCGCTCCACCTCGGCCCTCACCGCCTGGCCCACCGGCACCCGCCGCACCGCCGGAGTGGTCGTCGACCTCGACGACGTGCACCGCGTCCGCAAGGCAGAGGGCGGCACCGTCAACGACGTCCTCATCGCAGTCGTCGCGGGCGCCCTGCGCCGCTGGCTCGACGAGCGCGGCGACGGCAGCGAGGGCGTCGCGCCCCGCGCGCTGATCCCGGTCTCCACGCGCCGCCCGCGCACCGCCCACCCACAGGGCAACCGGCTCTCCGGGTACCTGATACGGCTTCCCGTCGCCGATCCGGACCCGCTCGGCCGACTCGCCACGGTCCGTACGGCCATGGACCGCAACAAGGACGCCGGACCCAACCGGGGCGCCGGTGCCGTCGCCCTGCTCGCCGACCATGTGCCGGCGCTCGGTCACCGGCTCGGCGGGGCGCTGGCGAGCCAGGCCGCGCGGCTCTGGTTCGACATCCTCGTCACCAGCGTGCCGCTGCCGAGCATCGGCCTGAAGCTCGGCGGCAACCCGGTCACCGCGGTGTTTCCCTTCGCCCCGCTGGCCCGTGGCCAGTCCCTCGCGGTCGCCATCTCGACGTACCGGGGGAGCGTCCACTACGGGCTCGTGGCCGACGCGCACGCCGTACCGGATCTCGACCGGCTGGCCCACGCTCTGTCCAAGGAGGTGGAGACGCTCATCGCCGCCTGCGAGCCATGATCGTCGCGCCTTCTGGCTCGTTCACCTCCGGCGCGCCCCTGCGGCTCACTCGCGAGCGGGTTTGGCGTGCGGCCCGGCGCTCCGTAAAATTCCCCGTTCGAAAGCGGCCGCCGTCGGAGCGCCGCGCGAGGGACCCAGGGAACGGCAGCGGCCATGACGGTGACAGACAACGGCTCGGCGACCATGGACGAGGTGGCTGAGTCCTCGTATGGACCCGGCATCGACCCGGAACGGCTCTCCGTCTGCCTCAGCGTGCTGGAGGAACTCGACAAGCTGGAGGTCGACCACCCGGACGCGATCGCGGTGCGCCGGGCCACCGCCGGCGTCTACCGCACCGTCAAGCAGCGCCGCCGCCAGGAGCGCCGGGCCGCCAAGACCGCGCACGACAAAGCGGTGACCGAATCGACGGCCACCGGCTCCGCCCGGCGCATCGACGACGAGACGGAGGGCGTCCTGCCGTCGTCGGTCACGGAGGAGGGACAGATCGCGGGGATACTCCAGCGCCCGCGCTCCTGCTACACCTGCAAGACCCGATACGTCGAGGTCGACTACTTCTACCACCAGCTCTGCCAGAAGTGCGCCGCCGAGAACCGGGCCCGCCGCGACGCCCGCGCCGACCTGACCGGCAAGCGCGCGCTGCTCACCGGCGGCCGCGCCAAGATCGGCATGTACATCGCACTGCGCCTGCTGCGCGACGGCGCCCACACGACGATCACCACCCGCTTCCCGAACGACGCGATCCGCCGCTTCAAGGCCCAGCCCGACAGCGCCGACTGGATCCACCGCCTCAAGATCGTCGGCATCGACCTGCGCGACCCCGCCCAGGTGGTGGCCCTGGCCGACTCGGTGGCCGCCGAGGGTCCGCTCGACATCCTGATCAACAACGCGGCGCAGACCGTACGGCGTTCCCCGCAGGCCTACAGCGAGCTGCTCGCCGCCGAGGCCGCCCCGCTGCCCGCCGGTGAACTGCCCGCCGCCGAGGTGATCGGCACCTTCGGCTCCGGCGCGGTGGCCGCGCTCCCGGTCGCGGGCGGCGGCGCGCTCACCGCCCAGGACGTGACGGACCTGGCCCTCGTGTCGGGCTCGGCGTCCCTGGAGCGCATCGCCGCCGGTACGGCGATCGACGCGGGCGGGCTCGTCCCCGACCTGCACGACACCAACAGCTGGATCCAGACGGTCGAGGAAGTCACGCCGATCGAGCTGCTCGAGGTCCAGCTCTGCAACTCCACGGCGCCCTTCATCCTGATCAGCCGCCTGCGCCCGGCGATGGCCGCCTCGGCGTCCCGCCGGACGTACATCGTCAACGTCTCCGCCATGGAGGGCGTCTTCGCCCGCGGCTACAAGGGCGCCGGCCATCCGCACACCAACATGGCCAAGGCCGCCCTCAACATGCTCACGCGCACCAGCGCCCAGGAGATGTTCGAAAAGGACGGCATCCTGATGACGGCCGTCGACACCGGCTGGATCACCGACGAACGCCCGCACCCCGACAAGGTCCGCCTCGCCGAGGCCGGCTTCCACGCCCCGCTCGACCTGGTCGACGGCGCGGCCCGCGTGTACGACCCGATCGTGCGCGGCGAGGAGGGCGAGGACCTGTACGGGGTCTTCCTGAAGGACTACGCGCCGGGCAAATGGTGAGGTCCGCCCGCGGTTATCCGGTGGCCCGTGCGGGGGCCGCTGTCCTACTGTGAGGGTGCCCGGTGCGCCGGTCACGCGTTCTTCGTGGTTCGACTCCATGCGGGCCCTCCCACGGGCCTGTCGCCCTGTCGGGGGCGATCGCGTAGCCGCCTGGATCCCGGGCACCCTCCGCACGCTGGGTCGTGCTCAGCGGTGTCAGGACGCGCTGCCGCCGGCATCCGGCGGTGCCTGTGACCGCAGGCGTTCGTGCACCGCGTACGCCGCCGGCGGGGCCGCCGCCCGCACCCGCGTGCCCCCGTCCACCACCAGGTCCGCCCCGGTCACCCACTGCGCCGCGTCCGAGGCCAGCCACACGACGGCCCGCGCGATGTCCCCGGGCTCGCCGATCCGGCCCAGGGGCAGCCCCGCGGCCACCTCGTCCTCACCCCGCTCCCACACGAACCGCGCCATCTCGGTGCGGACGAGACCGGGGGAGACGGAGTTGACCCGTACCCGCGGCGCGAGTTCGCCCGCCAGCTGCCGCGTCAGGTGCAGCAGCGCCGCCTTGCTGGTCCCGTACGCGCCGACGTTGGGCCCGACATGCTCCGCGCCCTCCGTGCAGATGTTGACCACCGAGCCCCCGTGCTCCCTCATCCACGCCCGCCACGCCTCCCGCACCAGCCGCAGCGGTGCCTCGACGTTGACGGTGAACGCCGTGCGCCACAGATCCGGGTCGGCGTCCATGAGTGGTCCGTACGGCTGGTTGGTCGCAGCGTTGTTGACCACGACGTCGACGCGGCCGAACTCGCGCAGCGTCAATTCCGTGACCTGCCGCAGATGTGCCGGATCGGCGACGCTGCCGGCCAGCCCGATGCCGCCCAGCCGCGCCGCGGTCCGCCGCACCTCCTCGGCGTGCCGCGCGGTCACGCACACCAGCGCGCCCGCCGCGGCCAGCTCCCGGGCCACGGCGTACCCGATCCCGCGCGTGGCCCCGGTGACCACGGCGACCCTGCCCTCAAGCCCGTACGGCGACGTCATCGCCGTACCGTCTCATGACGGACCGTCAGTCGACAGCCCCGAGGCGGGAGTTCCGCGCAGCCACCAGCTCCAGCACCGTGCGCCAGTCCTCCAGGACGCCCGCGTCGAACCCGGCGACCCAGCCCTCCTCGTCGGCCTGGCGCAGCCGCAGCAGGTCGTCGTCGGCGGGGCCGGCGCCCGGGACGTGCCCGCGGACGAGGCGCGAGACCCGCTCGCCGAGCAGGGAACGGACCGCGTCGGCCGCGCAGTCCGCGTGCGCGGTCTCGTCCCCGGGGCGCAGCAGCGGACCGATCGCGTGCACCAGTCCCGCCACCTGGAGCTCCTTGTCGGCGGGACGGCCGCGGCGCAGCAGCGCGGCGGTCCGCAGCGCGTGCTGGTGCAGATCGACCCGGCCCCTCCCGGGCCCGGGCGCGCCCCAGGCGCCCCGGCAGGCGTACAGCAGATCCATCAGCTCCTCGACACTGCGCAGCTCCATGCGTCAGTCCTCCCGCCGGACAAGCCGTTGCCGTCCGGCAGCAGATCATGGCCGGCTTGCGATTCGGCCAACGGGAACTGAACTGCGTCGACTGTTCGCCGGTGTAGGCCGAACGGGCTACTCCCAAAGCGGAACAGTACGTAATAAAGAGGCGCATACCCTACCGGGCCGAATACGCGCCGACTTCAGATAGTTACCCCTTGTTTTCAGCCCCATCGAGCGGACCCCCGCTCATTTGGTTAGTCTGTAACGGACGGACAGCAGTACGGGGTCCTACCCACACCCACGGTCCGTTATGGGACACGCCGGTTCACAACGGCCTGCTCTCGTCAGAGTAACCGGCGCCACCGCGTCCGAACTGCCTCAAGCCAGACACCAGCGGGCGTCGGGAACCAGGCCGCAGACTGGGCCGGTACGCCCCGAGGGTGACCCGACACATAAGGAGTGCGCGGTGACACCGGAGAAGACGAATCGCGAGCAGCGCCCCAAGGAACGCACGGAGCGCGCGGGCCGCCGGCCCGGCGAGATCGGAAGCCTGGACGTGTGGGCCCGGTCCGCACCGATCCGCCTGGCGGGCTACGAGGACGACCTCGCAGAGCCCCACATCCTGCCCAGCGTGGACTGATCCAGCAGGCAGGACCCGTCGCGATCGCCGACCGCATGGGCGTGCGAGACTCACGCCCATGCAGATCAGAGAAGCCGTGGCCGAGGACTGGCCACGGATCTGGCCTTTCTGGCACCGGATCGTCGCCGCCGCCGAGACCTACGCCTGGGACCCGGACACCTCCGAGGAAGCGGCCCGAGCCCTGTGGATGGCCCCGGCCAAGACCGTCTACGTCGTCGAGGACGACACCGGAGCCGTCGTAGCCTCCGCCTACCTCACCCCCAACTACGGCGGCCCCGCCTCCCGCATCGCCAACGCGGGCTTCATGGTCGACCCCGACCACGCCGGCCGCGGCATCGGCCGCGCCCTCGCCGAACACCTCCTGACCGCCGCCGAGGCCGCCGGCTACCGGGGCATGGTCTTCAACGCCGTCGTCGAGACCAACCCGGCGGTGAAGCTCTGGATGTCCCTCGGCTTCACGATCGTGGGAACGGTCCCGGAGGCGTACGACCATCCCCGGCACGGCCGCGTGGGCCTGCACATCATGTACAAGGCCCTCTAGCCTTCTGATGGATCTCCGCGCGGCACGCCGAGAGCACGCACCGGACGCCGCTCCTTCTCCCACGGAGATCCATCAGAAGGGCCCTGGCCCGCTCCTAGTCCAGCGGCGCCGTCCGCTGCCACGGATGCCGCCGCTCCAACTGCTCCGCCACCTCCAGCAGGTCCGCCTCCGACCCCGGCAGCCCCACCAGCTGTACGGCGCAGGGCGCGCCGGAGGGCAGTGTGCCGAAGGGCACCGACATCGCGGGCCAGCCGGTCAGGTTCCACGGCGGGGTCATGGGCGAGTAGTTCGTGTTGGCCAGCACGTTGCTCAGCCAGCCCCGCTCGTGCCAGGGCCCGGACTTGGGGGAGCGGCGGGCGAGCGCCGGGGTGAGCAGCACGTCGTACTCGGCGAAGAACGGCTCCAGGCGCCGGCGCAGTGCCTCCCGCGCCTTGCCGGTGCGGGCTGTGCCGACGAATGACCGCCCGATGGCCGCATGGACACGGGTGCGCCGCGCGAGCTGCCCTCTGTCGAGACCCCGCGCGTCCACGAAGGTGCCCGCCGTCCAGTGCGCGAGCGAGGTGAGGCTCAGCGACACCGGATACGGCGGGTCGGCGCGCCGTACCGGGTGACCTGCCTTGATGAGCAGCTCGGCGGCCTCCCGGACCGCGGTCGTATACGGCTTGGTGATGGCGACGCCGGCGATCGGGCTGCGCAGGGAGACGGCGACCTTGTGCGTGGCGGGCCCGTCCCGCCGTACGAACTCGGTGTCCGCGATGACCGACAGCATCAGGCGGGCGTCCTCGACGGTCGTCGCGAGGGGCCCGTTCTCGGACATGCCGAACCAGTCGCCGTCGCTGATGCCGGCCGGGACCACGCCGGCGCCCGGCTTCAGGGTGAGCAGACCGCAGTTGGCCGCCGGTATGCGCAAGGAGCCCATGCCGTCGTTGCCGAGGGCGATTGGCACCAGGCCGGCGGCGACCGCGGCCGCGCTGCCGCCGGAGGAGCCGCCCGCCGTGCGGGAGGTGTCCCACGGGTTGCGGGCGGTGCCGTGGACGCCCTCCGTGGTACCGAAGACGCACAGTTCCGGCACGTTGGTCAGGCCCACGACCACCGCTCCCGCCGCTCGCAGCCGGGCCACGGTGACATGGTCGTCGGCGGCGGGCGTGTCCGGGGTCGCGGCGCTGCCGAGACGCCGGGACTCGCCCCGCACGGCCAGGTTGTCCTTGACGGCCACGGGCACGCCGGCCAGGGGCAGTTCGGCGAGATCGCTCCGCGCGGCCACCTCGTCGGCCTCGGCGAGCGCCGCCTCGGCGCGGACCGCCCGGAAGGCTCCGATGCGACCGTCCAGCCGTTCGATCCGGGTGAGGTGCTCGGCCACCACTTCGCGGGGCGTGGCTCGCTTCTCGCGTACGGCGGCGGCGATCTCGGTGGCGGTCCGGCCGACCCAGCTGGTCACAGGCGCTCCTCGGAGGTGGACGGGGTGCGAATGCGGTGAGCGTACTGGCGAGTCCTGGATATGCGGACCGGTCTTCCTGGACTTTTCGGGAAGTGACGGCACGCGGGAATCCGCTGAACCGCAGGTCATCCGATCAATGGCCCAACTCCCATGCGATCGGGTCCCATTGACAGGCTCTGGAGCTCGCTCAATGATCAGTCATCCGATGAATGGAGGCCGCTCTTGAGTGACGGCAGAAGAGGATGGCTGCGGTTGATCTGGCTTGCGGCGCTGCTGGCGCTGGTCGTGGCGCCGACGCCGGCGCTCGCGCGGGAGGAGCCGAAGCCGCCGGTCACGGTTCCCGCACTGTCCGACTGGACCGCGGAATCCGGACGTTACGTCTACGGCGACGCCACCCGCATCGTCGCCGACAGCCGTACGGAACGCCGGGTCGCCGACACCCTCGCCGCCGACCTCCGGGCGGCCGGCCACGGCACGGTGCCGGTGGTGCGCGGCACGGACCGCGCCGGTGACATCGTGATCGACGTCGAGTCCTCCAGGACCACCTTGGGCACCGAGGGCTACGAACTCCGCGCCGACCGGCGGCTGTCCGTGACCGGTGCCACCGAAACCGGCGCCTTCTACGGCACCCGAACCGTCCTCCAGCTCCTCGCGCAGGGCGACCGGATCCCCGCCGGACGCACCGTCGACGTGCCGCGCCACAAGGAGCGGGGGGTCGGTGTCTGCGCCTGCTACATCCACGTCTCGCTGCCCTGGCTGGAGAACCTCGTCCGTGAGATGGCGTACCACAAACTCAACCAGCTGCTCCTCGAACTGAAGGTGAAGAGCGACGCCCACCCCGAGGCCAACACCTGGGGCTACTACACCAAGGACGAGATCCGCCGCCTCGTCGCCCTCGGCGAGAAGTACCACGTCGAGATCATCCCGGAGATCAACTCTCCGGGACACATGGACCCGTGGATCGAGAACCGCCCGGACCTCCAGCTGACCGACTCCGAGGGCGCCAAGCAGCCCTCGCGCCTCGACATCACCAGGCCCGAGGCCTTCGACTACTACGCCGGCCTGATCGACGAGTACGCCCAGGTCTTCACCTCCACCTCCTGGCACATGGGAGCCGACGAGTACATGCTCGGCTCCGACTTCGCCAAGTATCCGCAGATCCTGCGGTACGCCCAGGAGAGGTACGGCCCGGAGGCCACACCCCAGGACGCGTTCATCGACTTCGTCAACCGCGTCCACGCCCACGCGGAGGCCAAGGGCAAGAAGCTCCGCATCTGGAACGACGGGCTCACGGGCGCCAACACCGTGCCGGTCGCCGCGGGTACGACGGTCGAGCACTGGCTGAACGTGGCGACGAAACCGAGCCGGCTCCTCGCCCAGGGCCATCCGCTGATGAACGCGGCCTATGCCCTGTACCTCGTCCGCGGCGGCTTCCACAGCGACACCAAGGCGCTGTACGACCAGAGCTGGGACCCGCGCAGCTTCGAGGGCGAGAAACTCGCCTCCAGCGACGGCATCACCGGCGCGAAGATCAGTCTCTGGCCCGACAACGGCCGCGGCGAGACCGAGCACGAGGTAGCCGTCGCCCTGTGGCCCGCGCTGCGGCACATCGCCCAGGCCACCTGGGGAGACCCGCGCCCCGACGCCGGCTACGCCGAGTTCACCGCGCGCGGCACCGCAGTGGGACACGCGCCCGGACGGCGGGACCTGACCAGGGTCCCGGTGGCGGACGGGACGTACACCTTCCATGCGGACGACGGGTCCTTCGACGCCGAGGTGCGGCGGACGGCGGACGGTTACGTGACCTTGCGGAACGCGGACGGCTGCCTGGAGGTGCGCGGCGGGAAGCTCACGCTCAACGTGCCGCTGCAGCCGGGCGTCGAGGTGACCGGGCAGACCTGCGACGCCGGGAACACCTTGCAGCGCTGGGAGTTGGTGCCCGCCGCGGGCGGCTACCGGCTCGTCAACGCCATCACACAGATGACGGTGAGCCTGGACGACGGCCGGCTCGTCCAGTACCCACCGGACCGGCGCCCGCCCGCCGTCTGGCACCTGACGTGAGGAGAGTCCCCCCCCATGACTGTCTTCAGGCGGGCAGCGCGCTTCAGCGCAGGTGCCGTTCGAAGAAGGCCATCGTGGCGTCCATCGAACGCGGCCACTGCGGTCCGAACGTATGCCCCTCACCGTCGTAGGTCCGCAGCTCGACGTCCTTGCCCGCCGCCTCGAACGCGGCGACCGTCTGCCTCGACCAGGTGAGGGGACACGTGTCGTCCGCCGTGCCGTGGTGGATCAGCAGCGGCTCGGTCACGCGGTCGACGTAGGTGACGGGCGAGACCTCCCGCCAGAAGGTCGGGTTCTCCTCCGGGGTGCCGTGCTCGGCCTCGATCTCGGCGACGATCGGGTCGTTCTCGGGGCGCTGGAACTGGTCGATGTTCTCCTCCGGGCGGGAGCTGACCGGCGCGAAGACCACCGCCGCGTCGACCAGGCCCGGGGCCACCACCAGCGTGTTGTACACGACACCGCCGCCCATCGACCGCCCCAGCAGACCGATCCGGTCGCCGTCGATCTCCGCGCGGCCGGAGGAGCGCAGGGCCATCACCGCGGCGATGACGTCCTCGGTGTAGCCGAGACGGAGGTTCACGTCGTTGTCGGGGTCGTCGTCCGAGCCCGCGTGGTTGCGGTAGTCGGTGTGCAGGACCACGTAGCCGTCGCGGGCGAGGAGGTCCTGTTCGCGTGCCAGACCGCGGCCGGTGGTGTAGACGGCGGGGTCGATGTAGCCGTGGGCCAGGACCAGCGCCGGGAACGGCCCCTTGCCGGCCGGGATGTTCATGAGACCCGAGATCGTCAGCCCGTTCGCCTCGTACGTCACCCGGTGGCTGGTGTAGGCGGCGGTCCGGGCGAGCACGGCGCCGAGGCGCAGGCCGGAGCCGTGGTGCTCGCGCTGGATCAGGCCTGGGATCGACACCGGGTTGACGGGCGTGCGGGTCGGGGAAGGCGTCGCGGAGGGGGCCTGGCTTGCGGCGCTGGTCCGTGCCGGCGGGCTGCCGCGTGCCGCGTCGTCGCCGTCACCGCCGTCGCCTCCGGTGCAGCCGACCGCGGCCACCAGCAGCAGTGCGGCGGTGGCGCAGGCCGTTCCCCATGACCGCATACGGCCCATTGTCCACGACGACAACGGTCCCTGGGAGGACCCGGTGCGACCGGGCCCTCCCGCGCCGGTCACGCGTAGAACGGACCCGGCGTGCTCCAGGTCGTGTGGCCGAAGACGTTGTCGTCGGCGATCGAGATCCTGACGTTGGTGACTTTCAGGCCGCGCTGGGTCGGGGTCATGCCCTGAGGGCAGTTCACCTCGACGGCCGGGAAGTTCATGTAGAAGTGCGGACCGGTGTCCTGGTCGGTGTACCGGCGCTGTTCGGAGATGACCCAGTTGGCCTCCGCGTAGTAGTACGTCCGCGTCAGGGACTGCTGCTCGGTGCGGACGACGAAGCCGGTGCTGTGGTCGAAGCTGCCGTCGGGGCGCAGGCAGCCGAAGGTGCGTGCGGTGTCGGCGTATGCCTTGAACCAGTAGTCGGTGCTGTAGAGCCCGGCGGCGAAGCCCGGCTGGGTGCGGACGTTGTGCAGTGAGACGCCCAGCTTGAAGCCGCCGCAGCCGGGCGTCGGGTCGTAGTCGTGGTACGTGTTCTGACACTTGCGGTCCCCGAAGTACGCGGTCGGGTCCGGGTTGTAGTGCCGCGGGACGACGGTGCCGTAGAACTTCACCGTCGCCGAGACGCCGCCGGCGGTGGGCGCCGGGATCGCGACCGTGGTCGTGGCCTGAGCGGCGCCCGGTCCGGCCAGGATGAGACCGGCCCCGGCCAGGAGCGCGATGGTCAGTCGCGCCGGCGTTCTGCGCATGCTCCGCATGTAAGGACAACCCCCCTCGTGCACAAGGTGCACGTTCACGTGAACAGTGACATGGGCACGCTATCCGGGCGTTGATCAGCCATCCGGCAAACGCGTCAACTCTCACAAATGGAAGGTTCCGGTCGAGCGCCTGATCTACCGCGCGAGTTGACTGCGCAGCCACTCCTCCACTTCCCCCACGTGCGCGGCCGCCGCCGCCCGGGCCGCCTCCGGGTCGCGGGCGACCAGGGCGCGGTGGATGGCGGCGTGTTCGCGGCGGGTGCGGGCGAAGGCGCCCTCCTCCTGGTAGCCGCGCCAGACGCGGGCGCGGAAGGTGCGGGAGGACAGGCCCTCCAGGATCGCGGCCATGGTCTCGTTGCCGGCGGCCGTCGCGATCTCGCGGTGGAAGGCCAGGTCGTGGGCGAGGATCTCCTCGGGGTCGTCCGTGGCGTTCATCGCCGTCAGGTGCTTCTCGACCTCGGCGAGCTGGTCCGGGGTGATGCGGGCGGCGGCCAGCGCGGTCGCCGTCGACTCCAGGATGCGGCGGACCTCCAGCAGCTCCACCAGACGCGGGCCACGCGAGAGGTCGGCCACCACGCCGAAGGTCTCCAGCAGATCGCCGGCCTCCAACTGCGTGACGTAGATGCCCGAACCGTGCCGGGCCTCCAGCACGCCCAGGACGGTGAGCGCGCGGATCGCCTCACGCATCGAGCTGCGGGAGATGCCGAGTCGGGCGGCCAGATCACGCTCGGTGGGCAGCCGCTGGCCCGGCTCCAGCCGCCCCTCGCCGATCATCGCCTTGATCTGCTCGATGGCGCGCTGTGTCACGGTGCCCTTCTGCGGGGCTGTCTCGTCCACGCCATTCCTCCACTCACCGGGTGCGCCGCAGTCTAATCATCGCTGTGGTCCGACCACTATGGCTGAAAACTGCGAAAATCTGCCCCGAGAGGGTGTTGTTCTGGGGAAGTGGTCTGATAAATATGCGGGCATCTGCTCGAACACGCTCAATGAGGAGCCGCCAGATGACCGGCAGGACAGTGGGGAAGCGGAACAGATTTCGGAGCGCCGGCACGGTGGCCACGGCCGTCGGCGCCTCGCTCGTGCTCGCCGCGTGCGGCAGCACCAAGGACACGGGCGGCGCCTCCAGTGCGGGAGGCGACGGCACTGGCAAGGTCGGGGTGATCCTGCCCTTGCTGACCTCGCCGTTCTGGCAGTCGTACAACGACTACGTGCCCAAGATGGCGAAGTCCGAGAAGGTCGACGCGCTGAAGACGGTCAACTCCAACAGCGACCCCTCCCAGCAGATCACCGATATCAACAACCAGCTCAACCAGGGCGTGAAGGGCCTGGTCGTCGCCCCGCTGGACAGCGCCGCCATCGAGGCCGGCCTCGACCAGGCCGAACGCAAGGGCGTGCCGGTCGTCGCGGTCGACGTGGCGCCGGACAAGGGCAAGGTCGCCATGGTGGTGCGCGCCAACAACGTCGCGTACGGCGAAAAGGCCTGCCAGTACCTCGGCGAGCAGATCCCCTCCGGCAAGGTCGTACAGATCATGGGCGACCTCGCCTCGGTCAACGGCCGTGAGCGCTCGGAGGCGTTCCGCTCCTGCGTGCGGAAGAACTTCCCCAAGCTGAAGGTGCTGGAGATCCCCGCCAAGTGGGAGTCCGACACGGCCGCCTCGAAGCTGGACACGCTCCTCAACGCCAACCCCGACATCAAGGGCATCTACATGCAGGCGGGCGGTGTCTACCTCGCCCCGACCCTGCAGACCCTCAAGTCGAAGGGGATGCTGAAGAAGGCCGGCCAGGCGGGCCACATCGCGATCGTCTCCAACGACGGCATCCCGCAGGAGTACGACGCCATCCGCAAGGGCGAGATCGACGCCACCGTCTCCCAGCCCGCGGACCTCTACGCCAAGTACGGCATGTACTACATCAAGGCGGCGATGGAGGGGAAGACGTTCAAGCCGGGCCCGACCGACCACGACTCGACGATCGTCGAGCTGCCCAGCGGCATCCTCGAGGACCAGCTGCCGGCCCCCCTGGTCACCAAGGACAACGTGGACGACCCCGACCTGTGGGGCAACACGGTCAAATGAGCGCCGCAGTGATCACGCCACTCGTCGAGGCACAGGGCATCGTCAAACGCTACGGCCCCACCACCGCCCTCGCCGACGGCCGGCTCACCGTCCTGCCCGGCGAGTCCCACGCACTCGTCGGGCGCAACGGCGCCGGCAAGTCCACCCTCGTCACCGTCCTCACCGGCCTCCAGGCCCCGGACGAGGGCACGGTCCGCTTCGACGGCGAACCCGCGCCCCCGCTCGCCGACCGGGACGCCTGGCGCCGCAAGGTCGCCTGCGTCTACCAGAGGCCCACGGTCGTCCCGGAGCTGACGGTCGCCGAGAACCTGTTCATCAACCGGCAGCCGCTCGAACGCGGGTTCATCAGCTGGCGGCGGCTCAAGAGCCAGGCCGCCGAGCTGCTCGACACCTGGGACGTGCGTGTCGACCCGGAGACGCGCACCGCCGACCTCAAGGTCGAGGACCGTCAAATGGTCGAGATCGCCCGGGCGTTGAGCTTCGGCGCCCGCTTCATCGTCCTCGACGAGCCGACCGCCCAGCTCGACAACCGTGAGATCGAGCGCCTGTTCACCCGCATGCGCGCCCTCCAGGACTCCGGAGTCACCTTCCTGTTCATCTCGCACCACCTCCAGGAGGTGTACGAGGTGTGCCAGACCGTGACCGTCCTGCGTGACGCCCGCTGGATCACCACCGCCCCCGTCGCCGACCTGCCGAGGGCCGCGCTGGTGGAGGCCATGGCGGGGGAGACCATCGAGACGCTCGCCGA
Source organism: Streptomyces sp. NPDC002838 (assembly GCF_040295365.1). NCBI lineage: Bacteria > Bacillati > Actinomycetota > Actinomycetes > Kitasatosporales > Streptomycetaceae > Streptomyces > Streptomyces sp. NPDC002838. The sequence continues at coordinate 227,929 of NZ_JBEOVF010000009.1, forward strand.
CCAGGCCGTACAGGAAAGGCTCGTCGACGACAGCGCCCCTGTCCTCCTCGACGCCCGCGGCCTCACCTCGGACGCGTACGAGAACGTCGACCTGACCGTCCGCAGCGGCGAGGTCGTCGGACTCGCCGGATCCAGCGCCAGCGGCAAGATCGAACTGGCCGAGTCGTTGACGGGACTGCACACACCGCACCGCGGAACGGCCCAACTGGACGGAAATAGGCTCCCGTTCGGCGATGTGCGGGCCGCTCTGCGCGCCGGCGTCGGCTGCGTCCCCCGTGACCGTCACTCCCAGGGCCTGGTCGTCGGCATGACCGTCGGCGACAACGCCACCCTGAGCGTCCTCGACCGGCTCGGCCGCTTCGGCTTCGTCGGCACCGACCGTAAACGCGGCTTCGCCACCGAGCTGATCGACCGCCTCGACATCCACACCGAAGGCCCCGACCAGCCCGTCTCCGACCTGTCCGGCGGCAACGCCCAGAAGGTCGTCATGGCCCGCGCCCTCGCCTCCGACCCACGGCTGCTGGTCCTGATCAACCCCACCGCGGGCGTCGACGTGAAGTCCAAGGAGTCCCTGCTCGCCCGCGTGGACAGCGCCCGTGAGGACGGCACGGCCGTACTCGTCGTCTCCGACGAACTCGACGACCTCAGGCGCTGCGACCGCGTCCTCGTCCTCTTCCACGGCCGCGTGGTCGCCGAGCACCAGGCGGGCTGGCGCGACCACGAGCTGATCGCCTCCATCGAAGGAGTGGACCATGGCTGACACCAAGGCCGCCCCGCCGCTCGCGCCGCCGCAGACCCCGGCCGCCCGGTCGGCCAGGACCGTTTTGCTGCGCCGGGCCCGCGAACTGGCCCTCGTACCGGCCCTGTTGCTGCTCATGGTGCTCGGCGCGGTCGTCAACGACTCGTTCCTCACCGAGCGCAACCTGATCTCGATCCTCGGCGCCTCCGCCGCCCTCGCGATGGTGGTGCTGGCCGAGTCGCTGGTGCTGATCACCGGCAAGTTCGACCTGTCCCTCGAATCGGTCGTCGGCATCGCGCCCGCCGTGGGCGCGCTCCTCGTGCTGCCCGCCGCCCAGTCCGGCTGGGGCACCGAGTTCCCCGCAGCGCTCTCCCTCCTTGCGATCCTCGTCGTCGGCGCGGCGATCGGCGCCTTCAACGGCGTCCTGGTCGTCAAGTTCAAGCTGAACGCGTTCATCGTGACGCTCGCGATGCTGATCGTCCTGCGCGGTCTGCTCGTCGGCGCGACCAAGGGCAAGACGCTGTTCGGCATGCCCGACAGCTTCTACTCGCTGGCCACCACCACCTTCCTGAACATCCCGATGTCCGTGTGGCTCGCCGCGATCGCCTTCGCCATCGCCGGGTTCGTGCTCAAGTACCACCGCGTCGGACGCGCCCTGTACGCCATCGGCGGCAACGCGGACGCGGCCCGGGCGGCCGGCATCCGCGTCGACCGGGTGATGCTCGGCGTGTTCGTCGTCGCCGGTGTCCTCGCCTCGGTCGGCGGGCTCCTGCAGACCGGCTACGTGGGCGCGATCAGCGCCAACCAGGGCCAGAACATGATCTTCACCGTGTTCGCGGCGGCGGTGATCGGCGGCATCAGCCTCGACGGCGGCAAGGGCACCATGTTCGGCGCCCTGACCGGCGTACTCCTCCTCGGAGTCGTGCAGAACCTGCTCACCCTCGCCCAGGTGCCGTCCTTCTGGATCCAGGCCATCTACGGCGGAATCATCCTGCTCGCCCTCGTGATCGCCCGCGTGACGACAGGGCGCGCCCAGGACTGACCCGCCCTGTCCCCGTCACCGACCGAAAGGCCCTCTGTGTCCCCGACGCCCGTCCGCATCACCGCGGTCGACACCTACGACATCAGATTCCCCACCTCACGGGAGCTCGACGGCTCCGACGCGATGAACCCGGACCCCGACTACTCGGCCGCGTACGTCGTCCTGCGCACCGACGCCGAGGACGGGCCGGAGGGGCACGGCTTCACCTTCACCATCGGGCGGGGCAACGACGTCCAGGTCGCCGCGATCCACGCGCTGCGCCACCACGTGGTCGGACGGTCCGTCGAGGAGGTGTGTGCCGACCCGGGCGGACTCTTCCGGGACCTGATCGGGGACAGTCAGCTGCGCTGGCTCGGGCCCGAGAAGGGCGTGATGCACATGGCGATCGGCGCGGTCGTCAACGCCGTGTGGGACCTAGCGGCCAAGCGCGCCGGCAAACCGCTGTGGCGCCTGCTCGCCGAGGCCGAGCCCGAGTGGCTGGTCGGACAGATCGACTTCCGCTACCTGACGGACGCGCTCACGCCCGAGGAGGCGCTGGAGATCCTGCGCAAGGGCCGGGAGGGCGCCGCCGGGCGCACCGCGGACCTGCTCGCCAAGGGCTACCCCGCCTACACCACCTCTCCCGGCTGGCTCGGCTACAGCGACGACAAGCTCACCCGGCTCGCCGCCCGGGCGGTCGCCGACGGCTTCCGGCAGATCAAGCTCAAGGTCGGCGCGGACCTCGAGGACGACATCCGGCGCTGCCGGGTCGCCCGCGCCGTCGTCGGCCCCGACATCCGCGTGGCCGTCGACGCCAACCAGCGCTGGGACGTCGAGGAGGCGGTCCGCTGGACCAAGGCCCTCGCCGAGTTCGACCCGTACTGGATCGAGGAGCCCACCAGCCCCGACGACGTGCTCGGCCACGCGGCGATCCGCAAGGCCGTGGCCCCGGTCAAGGTGGCGACCGGCGAGCACGTGCACAACCGGATCGTCTTCAAGCAGCTCCTCCAGGCCGGTGCGATCGACATCCTCCAGATCGACGCGGCCCGGGTGGCGGGCGTCAACGAGAACCTCGCCATCCTGCTGCTCGCCGCCAAGTTCGGGGTGCCCGTCTGCCCGCACGCGGGCGGCGTCGGCCTGTGCGAACTCGTCCAGCACCTGTCGATGTTCGACTACGTGGCGCTGTCCGGCACCACCGAGGACCGTGTCATCGAGTACGTCGACCATCTGCACGACCACTTCCTCGACCCGGTGGTGATCCGCGAGGGTCACTACGCGGCACCCACCGCGCCGGGTTTCTCGGCCGCCATGCGGCCCGAGTCGATCGCGCGGTACACCTTTCCCGACGGCGCCTTCTGGGCAGCCGATCTCGCGACGACCGACAAGAAGGGACAGGCGGCATGAGCGACTTCGAGGGCCTCAAGGCCCTGGTGACGGGCGGCGCCTCCGGCATCGGCCGGGCGACGGCCGAACTCCTCGCCGCGCGCGGGGCCCAGGTCGCCGTACTCGACCTGGACCCCTCGTCGGTCGAGAAGCCGCTGCGCGCCTACCGGGCCGACGTCACCGACGACGCCTCCGTACGCCAGGCCGTGGCGGCGGCCGCCGCCGACCTCGGCGGACTCGACGTCCTGGTCAACAACGCGGGTATCGGCGCCCAGGGCACCGTCGCGGACAACGACGACGAGGAGTGGCACCGCGTCCTCGACGTCAACGTCGTCGGCATGGTCCGCGTGGCCCGCGCCGCCCTGCCCCACCTGCGCGCGTCCGAGCACGCGGCGATCGTCAACACGTCCTCCATCGCGGCCACCGCGGGCCTCCCGCAGCGGGCGCTGTACAGCGCGACCAAGGGCGCCGTGTACTCCCTCACCCTCGCGATGGCCGCCGACCACGTCCGCGAGGGCATCCGCGTCAACTGCGTGAACCCCGGCACGGCGGACACCCCGTGGATCGGCCGCCTGCTGTCCAAGGCCCCTGACCCGGCCGCCGAGCGTGCCGCCCTGGAGGCCCGCCAGCCCACCGGCCGCCTTGTCTCGGCAGACGAGGTCGCCGGCGCGATCGCCTACCTGGCGAGCCCGCTCTCCGGCGCCACGACGGGCACCTCACTCGCCGTCGACGGCGGCATGCAGGGCCTGCGCCTGCGTCCGGTGGGCCAGTGAACAGCCTCGGCAGCAGCGGCGTGCGGGTCAGCCCCCTGGCCTTCGGCGCCGCCGCGATCGGCAACCTCTTCACCGAGGTCGGCGAGGAGCAGGCGCACGAGGCCGTGAGCGCCGCCTGGCAGCGGGGCGTGCGCTACTTCGACACCGCTCCGCACTACGGCCTCGGCCTGTCCGAACGCCGCCTCGGCGCGGCCCTGCGCGCACACCCCCGGGAGCGGTACACGGTCTCGACGAAGGTGGGCCGCCGTCTGGAGGCCTTTGAGGGCGGCGGCGACGATCTGGCCAACGGCTTCGCCGTCCCCGCCACCCACCGCCGCGTCTGGGACTTCAGCGCCGACGGCGTACGACGCACCCTGGAGGCCAGCCTGGAACGGCTCGGCCTCGACCACGTGGACGTCGTCTACCTCCACGACCCCGACGACCACGCCGAACAGGCCTTCCGGGAGGGCTACCGGGCCCTGGAGAAGCTCCGCTCGGAGGGCGTCGTCGGCGCGATCGGCGCGGGCATGAACCAGGCCGAGATGCTCACCCGCTTCGTCCGTGACACCGACGTCGACGTGGTGCTGTGCGCCGGCCGCTACACCCTGCTCGACCAGAGGGCGCTCACCGAACTGCTGCCGGCGGCTGTCGAGCGCGGCACGTCCGTCGTCGTCGGCGGCGCCTTCAACTCCGGCCTGCTGGCGGACCCGAGGCCGGGAGCGACGTACAACTACGCCCAGGCGCCCGCCGAGTTGCTGGACCGCGCCCTGCGGCTGAAGTCCGTCGCCGACCGCCACGGCACCACCCTGCGGGCCGCCGCCCTGGCCTTCTGCGCCGCCCACCCGGCGGTCGCGAGCGTCCTCGTCGGCACCCGCTCCGCAGCCGAAGTGCACGACTGTGCCGACCAGTTCGCGGCCACCGTCCCCACCCCCTTCTGGCAGGAACTGCTCGACAGCGGCCTCCTGCCCGCCGGCGCCCCCGTCCCCGGGGAGGAACCGTCAGAGGAGCCGTCATGAGAGTCGCCCTGCACACCAAGGTCCGCGCGGACCGCGTCGCCGAGTACGAGGCCGCCCATCGCGAGGTCCCCGTCGAGCTCACCGACGCGATCCGCGCGGCCGGCGCCACCTCCTGGACGATCTGGCGCAGCGGCACCGACCTCTTCCACGTCCTGGAGTGCGAGGACTACGCCCGCCTCCTCGCCGAGCTGGAGAAACTGCCGGTCAACGTCGCCTGGCAGGCCCGGATGGCCGAGCTGCTGGACGTCGTGCACGACTACTCCGACGAGGGCGCCGACGCCGGCCTGCCCGTCGTATGGGAGCTGCCATGACCGTGGACGCGCACCACCACGTCTGGGACCTGTCCGTACGCGACCAGGACTGGATCGGCGAAGGCAGCCCTCTCCGACGCGATTTCACGCTGGAAGACCTCGCACCCGAGGCCCGTGCGGCAGGCGTCGACCGCACCGTCCTCGTCCAGACGATCACCGTGCCCGAGGAGACCCCGGAGTTCCTGGCCCTGGCCGCCGGACACGAGCTGATCGCGGGCGTCGTCGGCTGGACCGACCTGACCCGCCCCGACGTGGCCGACGAACTGGCCCGGCTGCGCACACTCCCCGGCGGGCCATACCTCAAGGGCATCCGGCACCAGGTCCAGGGCGAACCGGATCCGGAGTGGCTGCTGCGTCCGGACGTACGCCGTGGTCTGACCGCCGTCGCCGACGCCGGTCTGGTCTACGACCTGGTCGTACTGCCCCACCAGCTCCCGGCCTGTACCAAGGCGGCGGCCTCCCTGCCCGAACTCACCTTCGTGCTCGACCACTTGGGCAAGCCGCCCATCGCCTCCGGCACCCTCGAACCCTGGGCGTCCGACCTCCGCGCCCTCGCCGCCCTCCCCAACACGGTCTGCAAACTCTCCGGCATGGTCACCGAAGCCGACCTCGCGTCCTGGACGATCGACGACCTGCGCCCGTACGCCGACATCGTGCTGGACGCCTTCGGCCCGGACCGTCTGATGTTCGGCTCGGACTGGCCGGTGTGCACGCTCGCGGCGACGTACGGCGAAGTACTCGACATCGCACACCAGTTGACCAGCCGACACGAACGCACCCAGCTCTTCGAGACCACGGCCACCCGCGTCTACGGCCTCTGAGCCACCTCCATCAGCCGCGTCGGCGGCAGATACTCCCGCACATAGGTCCGCTCCCAGCAGGCGCCCGTCTCCCGCAGCTCGCGCCAGGTCGTGTACCGGTAGCGGAAGAGGCGGGCGCGCACGAAGCGGGGTGGCGCGTCGGGCGGGAACGGCGAGCGGCGCAGCAGCTTCAGCGTGTCGCGGTCGTTCTCCAGCAGCCGCTCCACCAGGGCGCCGAACCACGACCCGGCGTACGCGGGCGACAGCGCGGCGAACCACATCATCCAGTCGAGCCGCAGATGGTAGGGCGCGAACTGGCGCGGCCAGTGCCGGGGATCACCCGGCTTGCCCTTGAACTCGTACTCCCGCCAGTCCGAGTCCTCGCGCGGTACGTCGTCGGCCGTACCCTCGACGATCACCTCGTAGCGGACCCGGCTGACGCTGCCGAACGCGCCGTAGGTGTTGACCAGGTGGAGCGGGTCGAAGGAGCGGTTCATGATCTGGCGGCGGGAGATCATGTTGCGGACCGGCTGGTAGCTGAGCCCCACGAGCAGCGCGGCGACCGCGAGGACCACTACCTCGTACCAGAGCGGCGCGTCGGGCACGGACGGCGGATCGCTCGGGAACTCCACCGCCGACAGCGCCAGCACGATGGTGATCCAGTTCAGCCAGGAGAAGTTGCCCGACAGCACCAGCCACAGCTGGGTGACGATCATCAGCGACGCGGCGGCCGTGGCGACCGGCTGCGGGGTGAAGAGGAGGAACGGCACCGCGAGTTGGGTGAAGTGGTTGGCGGCCACCTCCACCCGGTGCAGGGGCCCCGGCAGATGGTGGAAGAACCAGCTGAGCGGCCCCGGCATTGGCTGTGTCTCGTGGTGGTGGTCGAGGCAGGTCAGCTTTCGCCAGCACTCGTCGCCACGCATCTTGATCAGACCCGCGCCGAACTCGACACGGAACAGGATCCAGCGCAGCAGGAACAGGACCAGGATCGGCGGGGCCACCTCGTCGTTGCCCAGGAAGACCGCGAGGAAGCCCACTTCCAGGAGCAGGGACTCCCAGCCGAAGCCGTACCAGGTCTGGCCGACGTTCACGATCGACAGGTACAGCGCCCACGGCACCAGCCACAGCAACATCCCGCCCCACAAAGGGAGTCGGGAGTCGAGCCCCGCGAGCAGCGCCGCCGACACCGCGCAGCCCGCCCAGGCGCAGACCGCGAAGAAGCGGTCCGTGTAGTGGAGGTGGAAGAGGCTGGGCGCCCGCTTGAAGGGCACCCGCTCGACGAACCGGGGCACGGGCAGCATCCCGCGCTCGCCGATCAGCGCCCGGAACTGCAGGGCCGCCGTCAGGAACGCCACGAGGTACACGGCGGCCAGAGCCCGCTGGAAGACCAGTCGGCTCATCCAGTAGTCGGGTGCGGTGAACCAATCCATGGCCGTGCGCTCCTCGTCTCCATTCTCGCGCCGGAACCCTACGTGACTCCGCGTGTACCTCCCTTCCGCTTGCGTAACCCAAGTGAGTGAAGCAGACAATAGTGACGAACTGCCCGGGATGGACGGGAGAGTGTGGTGCGGACACCCACCGGAGCCCTCGTCACGGTCTGCGCGCTCTCGGCGGCGCTCATCGTCGCCGGCTGCGGCGGCGACGGGGACGAGGACACGAAGTCGAGCGAGGAGCTCGTCCTCCAGCCGGTCGCGGATCCGGGGCCGGACCCCTTCACGGACTCCACCGCGATCTCGACGGCCACACCGTCCCCGGTCACCCGAACGCCGCAACCGGCGCCGTCGGGACCGACCGGGGTGCGATCCGTGTCCGGCGAGACGCCGGGCCTCTACGGCGGCGAAGAGCGGGTCGGCAGCTGTGACATCGACCGGCAGATCGGCCACCTGCGTGCCGACCCGGCCAAGGCCCGTGCCTTCGCCCAGGTCGCGGGCATCTCCCGGACCTCGATCCCGGACTATCTGCGCGGTCTGGCCCCGGTCGCGCTGCGCGCCGACACCCGGGTCACCAACCACGGCTTCCGCGACGGACACGTGACCACCTACCAGTCCGTCCTCCAGGCGGGCACCGCCGTCCTCGTCGACAACCGGGGTGTGCCGCGCGTCCGGTGCGCCTGCGGCAACCCTCTGGAGCCGCCGGTGGCCATGCGGGGCAGCCCCGGCATCCACGGCCGACCCTGGATCGGCTTCCGGCCCACGCGGATGGTCGCGGTCGCACCGACCATCCAGGTGATCGCCAACATCACGATCATCAGCAGCGTCGACAACGCCTGGATCGAGCGGCGGATCGGGCACGGCGTCCACCACGACCGCGTCGTGCCCGCGCCGGACCCGGTGACACCGGAGCCGGAGCCGAGGCCGACCCCGTCCCCGGACAAGAACACGTCCAGCGCCGCGCCGGGCGAGGACGGCGCCTCTCCTACGGACGAGAGCGAGTTTCCGAGCGACGAGAGTTCCTCCTCGGAGGCGACCGACTGCGTGACTCCGACCGTCACGGTCACGCCGGCCTTCACCGAAGACACGCCGACCGACACGCCGATCGACACGACCGACACGCCGACCGACGTGCGGACGGACCTGCCGACGCACGAGCCGGCCGACTGCCCCTCGGCCACCGCCACGCCCACGCCTCCCACGACCGAGCCCGACGTCGGTACGACGGTCCCCGAGGAGCCGACCGCCGAGAAGCCCACCGAGCCCGACGTCCTCCCCGACCCCGCGGAGCCGATCGGCCCCGAGTCCGTGCCGGAAACGCCCGACCTGCCCGACGGCGGCGGCCTGATCCCCGACGACCCGGCCGGCCCGGACAGCGCCTGACACCGACACGCCTCACCGGCCGTATAGCGGCTGTCTCCCCGGTCGAATAATCGGCCGATTCCTGGCAAGGTGGCCCCATGGTTGATCGGGGAGCGAGCGCCCTGTCACTCCCGGACGACTGGCCCGCCCACCCGGATCCGATCCTGGCGCTCAACCGCATGGGCAGCTTCGACTGGGACCTGGACACTGGTCTGTTCCACATGGACGCCCAGGCCCACGAGGTCTTCGACCTGCGCCCCGACGAATACGACGGATATCCCACGACCCTGGCGGTCCGGGTCCCGCGCGCGGAGTCCCACCGGCTCGACACCCTGGTCGCCCAGGCCATGAAGGACGGCAGCGAGAACTACGGCACCTACTTCCGCATCCGCTGCCGCGACGGCTCGCTGCGCTGGACCCACACCCAGGGCTACATCCGGCGTGACGAGAGCGGCCGTCCGCGACGCATCATCGGCATCGTCCGCGACGCCACCCAGGAGCTCGGCGATATCGAGGCCCGCCGGGAGCAGGCCGCCCAGGACGAGGCCCGGCGCCGCCAGACCAACGTCGTGCAGCTCACCACGGCCGCCCTCGCCCACGCCCGTACCGTCGACGACGTCATCGACGTCCTCAAGGACACTCACGGCCTCACCCACCTCGGCGCCACCAGCCTGGTCATGGGCCTGGTCGAGGCCGGCCGCATCCGGCTGATCGCCGAGGGCCCCAAGGGCAGCTTCGTGCCCGGCACGCGCGTGACCCGGATCGACGAGTCCTACCCGATGAGCGAGGTCGTCCGCACCCTCAGCCCGCGCTTCATCGAGTCGCCGGAGGAGTTCGCCGAACGCTACCCGCTGCTGTGGCCGCACATCACCGGCCTGGACATCACCTCGGCCGCCTATCTGCCGCTCATCGCCGAGGCCCGCCCGATCGGCGCCATGGGGCTGCTCTACAGCGACCGGCGAGGCTTCTCGCCCGAGGACCGCAACGTCCTCATCGCCCTCGGCAGCAGCATCGCGCAGAGCCTCATGCGGGCCATGCTCTACGAGCAGGACAAGGACCTCGCCACCGGCCTCCAGCAGGCCATGCTGCCGCGCACCATCCCCAGCGTCCCGGGCGCCGACGTCGCCGTCCGGTACCGTTCCGCCTCGCTGGGCCGGGACATCGGCGGTGACTGGTACGACCTGATCCCGCTGCCGGGCGGCCGCGTCGGCGCCGTCATCGGCGACGTGCAGGGTCACGACACGCACGCCGCCGCCGTCATGGGCCAACTGCGCATCGTCCTGAGGGCCTACGCCGCCGAGGGCCACACCCCCGCGACGGTGATGGCCCGTGCCTCCGTCTTCCTCCACGAACTCGACACCGACCGCTTCGCGACCTGCCTGTACGCGGAGGCCGACCTGTCCACCGGAGTGGTCCAGGTGGTCCGGGCCGGCCACATCGACCCGCTGGTGCGCCGGCCCGACGGCAGCTGCCGCCGGGTCCCCCTCGAGGGCGGCCTGCCGCTCGGCCTGTCCGCCGAGTTCGGACGCCTCGCATACCCCGTCGCCACCCTCGAACTGGACCCCGGTCACACCCTGATGCTGTGCACCGACGGCCTGGTCGAACAGCCCGGCGCCGACCTCGACGACGGCATGCGGACCCTCACGGCCCTCGTCGCCGCCGGCCCGGACGACGTACGGGACCTCGCCGACTGCCTCATCGACGTCGCCGAGGAACGCGGCGGCGACGACGACGTGGCTCTGCTCCTGCTGCGCCGCCGCGGCCTGGACACCCCGAGGTCCGGGGGCCGGCTCCAGCAGCACGTGGCACCCGGCGACCCCGAGGCCCTCTCCGAGGCCCGGCACATGATCCGCGCCGCGGTCACCGCCTGGGGCGCCCGCGACCGCGCCGACGAGATCGAACTGGTCGCCGACGAGCTGATCACCAACGCCCTCATGCACACCGAGGGCTCCGCCGTCGTCACCCTGCGAGCCCTCACCGGCAGCGACCGCCGGCTGCGCGTCGAGGTCGAGGACGCCTCCAGCGCCCTGCCACGCCGCCGCGAGGCGGGGGAGTCGGGGGTCTCCGGCCGGGGCCTGCTCCTGGTCGACCTGCTCGCCGACGTGTGGGGCGTGGAGGCGCGGGGCGGCGGCAAGTGCGTGTGGTGCGAGTTCGTGGTGCCGGAGCGGAGCTGAGCACTCCGGTGTCCGGTGGCACTCTGGACGTATGCCGGAACTCCCCGAGGTGGAAGCGCTCAAGGACTTCCTCACCGAGCACCTGGTCGGACACGAGATCGTCCGGGTGCTGCCCGTCGCGATCAGTGTCCTGAAGACGTACGACCCTCCGCTCACCGCCCTCGAGGGCCATGAGGTCACCGCCGTGCGCCGGTACGGCAAGTTCCTCGACCTCGCCACGGAAGGCGGCCCGCACTTCGTGACCCACCTGGCGCGCGCGGGCTGGCTGCACTGGAAGGACACACTCCCCGACGGCACGCCCCGCCCCGGCAAGGGCCCCCTCGCGCTGCGCGTGGCCCTGGAGACCGGAGCGGGCTTCGACCTGACCGAGGCGGGCACCCAGAAGCGCCTCGCGGTCTACGTCGTCCACGACCCCCAGGAGGTCCCGGGCGTGGCCCGCCTCGGCCCCGACCCGCTCGCCGACGACTTCGACGAGGAGCGCTTCGCTGCCCTGCTGGCCGGTGAACGACGGCAACTCAAGGGCGCCCTGCGTGACCAGTCCCTGATCGCGGGCGTCGGCAACGCCTACAGCGACGAGATCCTGCACGCCGCGAAGATGTCCCCCTTCAAACTCGCGGCGTCCCTCACCCCGCAGGAGACCCACCGCCTCTACGAGGCCCTGCGCACCACCCTCACCGAGGCGATCGAGCGCTCCCGGGGCGTCGCGGCCGGCCGCCTCAAGGCTGAGAAGAAGAGCGGCCTGCGCGTCCACGGCCGTACCGGCGAACCCTGCCCGGTGTGCGGCGACACCATCCGCGAGGTCTCCTTCAGCGACTCCTCGCTCCAGTACTGCCCGACCTGCCAGACGGGTGGGAAGCCGCTGGCGGACCGGCGGTTGTCGAGGTTGCTGAAGTAGTCACCGATTCTGCGGGTGCATCTCCGAGGTGCCCGCGGGGCTACCGGGACTCGAGCGTCACCAGGTGCTCCCCGTCGGCCGTGCGGAGTTCGTAGCGGGCGATCTGGTCGGCATGCATGGCCGAACTGCCGTGCATGGTGTTCTCCCGGGCGTCGTGGTGGGGCACGTTCCAGTTGGTCACCGTCTGCTCCGAGCCGTCGTGGCCGATGGCGATGAGCCGGCAGGCGCGGGGACCGGCCCCGTCCTTGACCTTCAGCTCCACCTCGCTGCCCCAGGCCTCGTCCTCGGTGGTGACCTGCGCCCACACGCCCGACCGCTCATCGGTCGCGGTGACCCGGACGGGCTCCTTGTCGCCCTCCATCGTCATCGCGATCCCGGATCCGGCCACGGCGAAGACCACCGACGCGGCCACGGCGTACAGCAGCCGTCTGCGCCGCGCCCGGTGTCGCGCCGCCACCTCGCCGAGCAGCCGGTCCAGCAGCCTCGGACCGGGCTGGGCCATGGGGTGCACCACACGCGGCGTCGCCCGCCGGTACAGCATCAACTGCCGTGTGGTGGAGCCGAATTCGGTCACGTGTGCCGCGCAGCGGGGGCACTCCATGAGGTGGTCCTCGAAGCGGAAGGCGTCCGCCTCGTCCAGCACGCCGAGCGCGTACGCGCCGACGTCGCGATGCCTCTCCAGGGACCTCATGCCGAATCCTCGTGCCGTTGGGTGCGGGTGGGGGTTACTCCGGTTTACGCCTTGCTCCCACCGGTACGGACCAGCCAGCCGAATCACTCAAGCCCCATACAGAATCGTAACCAAGGGGTTCGGAGCGGCCGGACCCGAGGATTGGTCCAAGTTGAAACGAATCTAGAAAAGATGGATGGCGAGGTGTCCCAGGGGCAACCCGAGCTGCCACGCCGGCGTCCACACCTTGGGCCCCTCGTCCTCGCCCACCATCGCGGCGCCGCCCGGCACCGCGTTCAGATCGGGGGCGAGCAGCTCGGTCTCCTCCAGCCAGCGCCAGGCCGCCTCGGCCAGCTCCAGGTCGGGCGCGGGGGCATCGCAGGCGAGCGCATCGGCGGTGAGCTGGGCCATGCGTTCGCGCACCCAGTCCTGCCACGGCTGGTCGTATGCGGTCAGCGACAACCAGTTCTCCAGCTGGGAGACGACCTGGATGCCGGAGAGCTCGCCGTCGGTGTCGGAGAGGAAGATGGTCAGCGCCAGGGCGTCCCGCCCCGCGCGGAACTCGAAGGACGTCGGCGGCATCAGGTCGCCGGACCGCAGCAGCTCGTCCGCGATGTACTCGGCGTACAACCACGCCATGGGGACGGTCAGTTCGCCGCCGCCGGCGCCGTCCGTGCTCTCGTGACCTCTGTGCAGCATCCCTTCCTGCCTTCCTCCGGTGCGTGCGCGTCACCCGATACCGGGCCCTGGGGCCCTGCCCCATTCGGAACACGGATGAGGACAGCCGATTACTCAACCGGGGTCAGCGGCAAGGCGCTTTACGGAGGTTTGACTAAGCCATTGGTTTCACCGCAGGTCGGCCGCGTATCCCGGTAGCACCCGGCGCAGGGCACGCAACGCGTAGTACGCGCGGGACTTCACGGTACCGGGCGGAATCCCGAGGGCCTCCGCGGCCTCCGCCACACTCGCCCCCTGGAAATACACCAGCACCAGGACTTCACGGTGCTCCGGAGTGAGTGTCTTCACAGCCTGGCGCACATCGAGGGTGGCGGCCGCCCGCTCGGCGTGGTCGGCGCACACCCGGGCGTTCTCCAGGATCGCGTCGCCGACCTCCGGCGGTCGCGCCTGCCGGGCCCGGCGCGCGTCGATCGCCAGCCGCCGTCCCACGGTCAGCAGCCACGGCCGTACGGACTCGAAGTCGTCGGCGCGCAGGGCTTCGGGATGCTGCCAGGCGCGCACCAGCGTCTCCTGTACGAGGTCCTCGGCGCGCTGCCGGTCACCGTCACAGAGCCGGAGCAGCAGCGCGAAGAGGGGCCGGCCGTGCTCCCGCTGCAGTGCGGCGAGCTCGTGCTCGGCGGTCGTGGTCCCGTTCGTGAGGGTGGTTCCGGCCGTCATGGCCGTATGGCACATCAGGGGACTGATTCCGGCCAGGGTGGGAGCACGGCTCTGCGGCGGACGGTCGATCGCGTCGACGAACGGTTCGATGAACGGTCCATTCCGCGTCGTTCGCGCGCTCCGGACGGGCTAAGAGGGCAGGGAGGCCGTTTGCGGGCACGTTCAGCTTCGTACCTATTTATGGGTAAATATGATCTCAATGGGGTGAGCTGATGATTGCACGCAGACGACAGGTTGCCCTGGCCCTCACGGCCCTGCTCGCCGCGGGCGCCGCCTGCCAGGCCCAGGACCGGAATCCGCCCGGCCGGAACGCACATCCCGCGCCCACCGCCGCCCCAGGGTTCACGCTCGTCGCCTCCGGCGACGTTCTGCCGCACAGCTCGATCATCGAGCGCGCGCGCTTCGACGCGGGCGGCAAGGGCTATGACTTCCGTCCGATGTTCGCCGGTGTGGAGCCGGTCGTCTCCCGTGCCGATCTCGCGCTGTGCCACATGGAGACGGTCTACGGCGAGAACGGCCGCTACACGGGCTATCCCACCTTCAAGTCCCCGCCCGAAGTGGCCAAGGGCCTCGCCGCCACCGGCTACGACGGCTGCTCCACCGCCTCCAACCACAGCCTCGACGACGGCGCGGCCGGCATCGGTCGCACTCTGGACGCCCTCGACCGCGTGGGAGTACGGCACGCCGGCACGGCCCGTACCGAGGAAGAGGCGCGCATCCCCACCATCCTGCGCGCGGGCGAGGCGAAGGTCGCCCACCTCGCGTACACGTACGGCACGAACGGCTTCCCGCTCCCGCAGGGGCGGCCCTGGGCCGTCAACCACATCGACGAGAAGAAGATCGTCGCGGACGCCCGGGCGGCCCGGGCGGCGGGCGCCGACGTGGTCGTCGTGTCCCTGCACTGGGGCACCGAATGGCAGGACGCGCCCGACGAGCGGCAACTGACCCTGGCCCAGCGGCTCACGGCCGCCCGCACCGGCGACCGCCCCGACATCGACCTCATCCTCGGCACCCACGCGCATGTCCCGCAGGCGTACGAGAAGGTCAACGGCACCTGGGTGATCTACGGGATGGGCGACCAGATCGCCGGCGAGATGTTCAACCACCAGCGCGTGCAGGACCCGCGCGGCAACCAGTCCACCCTCGGCCGCTTCACCTTCGCCCCGCCCGCCCGGCCGGGGGAGCGCTGGGAGGTGACCCGGGCCGAGTTCGTGCCGCAGTTGTTCGACATCGACGCGGGCCGGGCGGTGAACCTCAACCAGGCGCTCGCCGCGGGCGCCGACCTGCGCGCCGTCCGCGACCGCATCCGGGACGTGGTCCTCAGCCGGGGCGCGGCGCAGGACGGGCTCGTCATGGGCCGGTAGCAACTCGAACCGGTGTGTCCCCATCGGCGTGCCAGACCCCGCGTCTGCGGCATGATCCGCCGGACAGGCCCTGGCGCTCCGCCAGTGCCGACCGCCGGTACGAGTAGCCGAGTGTTCGATGGGTTTGCGGCGGAGAATCCCCTCGCCCGCGCGGAGTCCGGCCATGCCCGTCACCTCTTTGTGTTCGGCAAACGGCTGACTGGCGGCTCATGATGGCGCAGTGACGTCCGTGGCGAAAGACGGGCACACAACTCCTCCGCGTGGTTACGGCACCACCGTCACCGGCCACCGCCCAGCCTTCACCAGCCGTACCGCGACCGAGCCGACGATCCGGTGGCCGGCCTGCTCCGAGGCGCCCACCACGACCGCGTCCGCCTTCAGTTGGTCCGCCGCCTTCACCAGGCCGTTGTAGGGGTCGCCGCGGAAGGTGTGGAACTCCCAGCGCATGTCGAATATCCCCTTGTTCTGTTCGGTCGCCTCCCGGATCTGCGCCACCAGGTCCTCGGCGATCGCGTCGGTCGTCTCGGCGACCGGCGCCCCGACCGCCGCGCCCGCCGCCAGCACCGGCTGCACGTACACGATGGCGAGCAGCGCGTGCTGGCGCCGGGCCAGGCCGGCGGCGTATGCCGCCGCGCGGACCGAGGAGTCGGAGCCGTCCACGCCGACCACGATGACCTTGGGGCCGTCCGTGCCCCGCTCGAACTGGTGCGAGTGCTGTTCCGTCACGGCTGGGAGGCTATCCGAGACCCCAGGTCGCACCGGAGCGCGGGATCGCTCGGCGGGCGAGACGGCCGGGGCCTTCCACACCGTGCTCCGCCCGCTCGTCCGTCTCCTCGACCGACTCGTCCTCTCCGTACCGTCGTTGCGCGAACTCCGGAGAAAGGGGCACCCGAAGGCGGGCACCGGCCGGCCGGCACCGAAGGCCTGCCGGCGCTCCCGGCCCCGGCCTCGCCGGAGGGGACGAGGCCGGGGCCGGCGAACCGGATGCGGGCCCGCCCGAACAGGTCCGGCACCGGTCGGGGGCCGCCGCCGTTCCCGCCGGTGCCCGCGGCTGGTCCGAAACGCTGGGCCGTACGGGTGGTTTCGTGCCGCCGCCCCGGTGTCGTTGCGGTGCGTCGGGGCCGCCGTGGGCGACTGATGAGTCATGAAGAAGGATCAGTTGCTCACACGGCTGCTCACCCGGCGCGGGGCGCTGCTCGCCGGCGCCGCCGCCGTCGGGGCGGTCGGCACGGCCGGTCTGCTGTCGCCGGGCTCGGACGGCGAGCCGGTCCGGCACGCCCCGGCCGCCGGCCCTCAGGCGCGCCGTGCGCACAAGCCCTCCGCCTACCGCCTCCAGCCCCTGACCGGATACGGCCCGCCCCGGACCACGCCCGGCCGGACCCTCGTCCGGCACGAGCCGTTCCTGCGCGTGTCCGGACGCGGCCGCACCATGGTGCTGACCTTCGACGACGGACCGGACCCCCGCTACACCCCGGAGATCCTGGACACCCTCGCGAAGTACGACGTCCGCGCGATGTTCTTCGTGTGCGGGGAGATGGTGGTCGACAACAAGGAACTGCTGGCCCGGATGGCCGACGAGGGACATGTCGTCGGCAACCACACCTGGTCCCACCCGCTGCTGCCCCGCCTGAGGCGCCGGCAGATCCGCTCGCAGATGGAACGCACCTGCGAGGTCATCGAGGAGGCGTACGGCGAGCGGCCCCTGTGGTTCCGCGCGCCCTACGGCGCCTGGAACCGCGCCGCCTTCCAGCTGGGCGCCGAGCTCGGCATGGAACCGCTGGCCTGGACGGTCGACACCCTCGACTGGACCACCCCCGGCACCCGCACCATCGTCGGCCGGGTGGAGAACGGCGCCGCCCCCGGTGTCGTGGTGCTCTCGCACGACGCCGGGGGCGACCGCACCCAGAGTGTCCGGGCGCTGCGCGCCTATCTGCCGCACCTGCTGGATTCCGGCTACCACATCACCGTCCCGCGACGGCAGTTCGCATAACCGGCCTTCGCCCGCCCCGGGAGAGGGAAGAGCTCAGTGGACCTCGACCAGGCGGGCGAAAGCGACGACGTTCCCGTCGTAGCCGTTCTGCTTGGAGAAACCGCCCCCGCAGGTGATGATCCGCAATTCGGGAGAGCCCTTGGAACCGTAGACACGGTTGCCGGGGAAGTTGTTCTTCTCGAAGACCTCGATGCCGTAGATGTCGAAAACGGCCGTCTTTCCGTCTTGCCGCGCGACCTCGACGCGATTTCCCTTCTTCAGGGCCCCGAGTCCGTAGAACACGGCGGGGCCCTGGCTGTTGTCGACGTGACCCACGACGACGGCGGTGCCCTTCTCGCCGGGGGAGACCGCGCCGGTGAACCAGCCGGCCAGGTTCGGGTCCTCCGGCGGCGGCGCACCGACCCAGCCGTCCGCGTCCAGGTCGACCGGCATGATCGGCGCGTCGACCTGGATCGACGGGATCCTGACCCTGCTGGGCTCGGAGTACGGCAGCGGATCGGGGACCCCGAGGAAGGTGCCGCCGGGTGAGGTGCGGCTGTCGGCGGCAGCCGCCGACGCGGGCTGCGGGGGGCCCACGTCGAATTCCCCCGAACCATTCCGAATGAGCGCGAGGCCGGTCAGCAGAACAAGCGCTATCACGCCCCAAGGAGCGCGCTTCTTCCGCTGCTCCTCCTCTTCGGCCAGCTCGGCCAGCTCGGACGCAGACATTCGACTTCCCCTCTCGACACGGCCGTCGCCGTGTCATTCGCGCATACGAGAACGCTAAGTCCCGCGCGCGAAACCGGCGACGGGGCCGACGCGAACGGGTGGCCCGCGCTCCCGGTGGTGCGCCATCCGAGTTGCCGCGCACAGGAATTTTCTGACGGTCCGTGACCTGCGGCGATATCCGATTGCGTGGGTTTCGTGCGGCGTGTCCTCTCACCAGGACGGACCATCGCCGAAATGCGGGCCCGTGCAGGGCGTCTGAGGGTTTTTCCGGGAGGCGCTTTCTCGCCGATCGACCGGGGACGGTTCCCGGGGCGTCTTCCGCGGAGGATCACATGCGTAACTCTCGTGCCCTGGTGGCCGCCGGTGCCGCGGTCGCCGTCCTCGGGCTCGCCGCGCCCGCGGCCGTCGCTCGGGACGGCATGCCCGCCCACCCGAGCAACATCGTCGCCCTGCCCAGCGTCATCGCCCGCGGCGGCCAGCTGACCATCACGGTCGACGGCTGCCCGCGAGGCGGCACCGCGACCTCCAACGCGTTCTCACCGACGAGGCTCACGCCCATCCACGGCGCCAAGGACACCGCGAAGGGCACCGCGGTGATCAACAGCAACGCCAACCCCGGCTCCTACGACATCACCGTCACTTGCGACAGCAGGACCCTGACCCGCCCGGCCGCCTTCACCGTCATCGGAGGCGTCCGCGGCGGCATCGGCGGCAGCAGCTCCAGCGGGGCGACTGCCACCGACATCGCCATCGGCAGCGGGCTCGTGGCCGCGGCCGTCATCGGCGGCGGCGTGTTCTGGATGCGCCGCCGTTCCGAGAAGCGCATCTGACGGCCCGAACAGCGGGTCCGACCGCTACCCTTCGGAGACTGAACGCACGTGACACAGGCCTTCGCCCCGGTCCCTTCAGGGATCCGGGGCGAAGGCCTGTGGGCGGCTGGTGCGCTCAGGCACTGTCCTCGTCGGGGCGGCGGCAGGAGATGCGGTACGCCGCCCCGAGCGACCCGGCGACGAGCGCGGCCCCGAGGCCGATCTCCTGGAGGTCGAACCCGGCGAAGCTGCCGCCCCCGCCGGCGTGCACGCCCCGGCGCGGCGTCACCGGCGTGGGGGCGGTGTGGTCCCGGCGGCCGCCGGCGATGGTGATCTCGGCGTTCTGCCAGAAGGTGCCGCAGTGGAACGTCACCTGGTAGACGGCGCCCGGCTTCGCGTCCCAGTCGACCATGGCCGTGGCCGTGGACCGTCCCCTGGGGATGGTGACGTCGTCGAAGACGCCCGAGGTGACGAACACGCCCTGCTCGCAGCCGGTCGCGCGCAGGGTCACCTGTCCGCCGGCCGCGATGGTCGTGGGCAGGACACTGACCCGGAAGCCGGAGCTCACGCTGCTCGCGTGGGCGGCGGGGGCGGTGAGGGTGAGGGCACTGACGCCCAGCAGTGCGGCGGAAGCGACGCCTATCACGCGCATGGTGGTTCCTCCGGGTCCCCGAGGAGCAGCTGCGGACCTCTTCCGCTCGCGTCGGAAATGCACCTCGATGACCGAAACGCTAGGAACGTGCGTGCGTCCGCGCGATCGCAGTCGCGCGAATGGGGCAACGGTGTGGGCCGCTCAGGGGAGTGCGTTCCCGCGGCCGGGGGACGGCGACGGCGCGGCGGGCGTCCCCCGGCGGTCTCTGGGGTGAGGACCTGTCAGCGGCCCCGGCGGCCTCGGCGGCCCGGCCGCTCAGCGGCCCCGTGGCCTGCCCCGGTGCAGGGCCGTCAGTCCTTGATGTTCGGGAAGAGGCTCAGGAACGGGTCCGCCGACGCGGTGACGCCGCGGCTGTAGGGCGCGTCGAAGTCCCAGATCAGGAACAGGAGGAAGGCGATCAGCGCGGAGAACAGGCCCGCGAGGACCAGCTCGCGCGTCGTACGCCGGATCTGCAGCGCGAAGATCATCCCGATGGTGACCGCGCCGCCGACGAGCAGCCCGAACCACACCACGCCCGGCATGGTGGGCTCCGCCGAGTCCGCGCGGGCGTTGCGTGCCTGGTCCGCGGCGGCCATCTGGTCGAGGACCGGCTGGTAGGCCTGGGCCTCGAAGTCCGTCTTCGGCTGGTAGTCGGTGACGTCCGCGCGAACCTGGGCGAGGAGTTCGGTGCCCCGCTCGGTGACACGGCCGTCGTCCGCCATCGCCTTCCACTCGGTGGTGACGACGTGTCCGACATAGGCGTTGACATCGTCCCGAACGCGGTCGCGGACGTCGTCCGGGTAGACCCGCACCCGCTCCGAGATCTCGTGCAGCGCCTGTGCCTCCGCCTGGACGTGGTCCTGGGCGACGCTGCGCGCCTCCCAGACGCCCGCGATGGCCAGGCCGAGGACGATGGCGTACACCACGCCGATCCACATCGTCATGTACTCGATGACGTCCGGCGTCTCGCTGGGATCCTCGTCCTCGGGTGCCGTGCGGTGCCGTACGAGGGTGATGACGACGACCACGGAACAGGCGGCCAGCATCGCGAGGGTGAGAACAAGCCATTCCGGCAAGGGGTGCCTCCAGGATCAGCGCTAGCGCGGCCGCAGCGCGGCGACGGCGGCCACCGCGGGCACGGTGATGAGCAGGACATAGGTGACGGGCGACGTGGCGCCGTGTGACGGCCGCTTGCGGCGGCTCGGCGCCTGGTACCGCGGATAACTCACCGGAGTGACGGAGGGGCGCGGTGCGGGCTCGGCCGACGGCGTCGGTGCGGGAGCCGGTGTGGGGGTGGGGCTCGGCGTGGGGGCGGGAGCCGGGGGAGGGGTCGGCCGCGGGCGGGGTGGCGCCGGTTGCGGTGCCGGTGGGGGCGGTGGGGGAGGCGGCGGCTCGGGTGTCGGCGTGGGCGTCGGTTTCGGCTTCGGCGGCGGATCCGGGGCCGGGTCCGGTGTGGGCGTGGGCGTCGGTGGTGTGGGCGTGGGTGTCGGCGTGGGCTTCGGGCACGCCGGGGGAGTCGGCCAGGTGAGGCTTCCGGCGACCGCCACCGCATCGGTGCCGCCCGGACCGGTCGAGGCGTAGGCGCAGGCGTCGGCCACGGCCACGCCGGTCGGGGCGCCGACGAGGATCCATGTCAGCGTCAGCAGGGCCAACATCCGTATGGCCGGGGCGGATTGGGTCGGGTCGGGTCGATGCACGACGAAGATCATGAGGCCTGACGTACGGGCGCGCGCGCGAGTTGGAGGGGATTGCCCCGAAGGAGGGACAGCCGGCGGTCGACGGTTTGATCACTGGGCGTTCGCACGCCCAAAGAGGCGTACGGGTGTGCGAAACGGAGTGGGGGCGTCACAGGCTCCGGAAAGAAATGTGCGCTGCGGTTGAACGCAACCGCAGCTCCCGTGCGTACCCATGGTCGTGCGGCGGCGCAGAAGGGCGCTGCAACACCCTTGGGATTATGGGGAGTTGACGATGAAGACCTCCTGGCGGAGCGCCTCACTCGTGGCAAGCGCTGCTGCGGTTCTGGCGCTGACGACGGCGTGCGGTCAGGAAAGCGCCCCGTCCACGGGCAGCCAGAACGTGGGCGCGACGGCCGCCGCGGGCGACTACGGAAGCGCCGGTGCCGGCCTCGGCAACACCGGTTCCGGTGCCAGCCCGCAGGCGGGGCAGAGCAACCCCGCGACCCAGACCTCCACCGCGGGCGAGCTGTCCGTGTCCACCAACGCGGAACTGGGCGAGGTGCTGACGGACAGCGCCGGTCTGACCCTGTACCGCTTCGACGAGGACACCGCGGAGCCGCCGAAGTCGAACTGCGACGGCGACTGTGCCACGGCCTGGCCGCCGGTCCCCGCGGACGACGCCT
Source organism: Streptomyces sp. NPDC002838 (assembly GCF_040295365.1). Lineage (NCBI taxonomy): Bacteria > Bacillati > Actinomycetota > Actinomycetes > Kitasatosporales > Streptomycetaceae > Streptomyces > Streptomyces sp. NPDC002838. The sequence continues at coordinate 249,738 of NZ_JBEOVF010000009.1, forward strand.
CGGCAGGCGAGGGCGTCGACGAGGCGCTGCTCGGCGAGGTCACCCGCGCCGACGGCACCAAGCAGCTGACCATCGACGGTTGGCCGGCCTACCGCTACGCGAAGGACACCAAGGCCGGCGACGTCACCGGCCAGGGCGTGGGCGGCAAGTGGTACGCGCTGGCCGCCGACGGCAAGAAGGCCAAGCAGGCGGCCGACCTGCCCGGGCTGTCCACCCGCAAGGACCCCAAGCTCGGCGAGATCGTGATCGACAAGAACGGCCACACGGTCTACCGGTTCATGAAGGACACGCAGTGGCCGATGTCGACCGCGTGCACCGGCGACTGCCTGGAGAAGTGGCCCGTCGTCGCGCCGGTCGACGAGAAGGACACCAAGGGGATCGATCTGCAGGGCTCCACCCCCAACCGGGGCTACGTCGTCTTCGACCGCCCCGACGGCATCAAGCAGCAGTCCATCGACTGCGTACCGATCTACACCTTCGCGGGTGACAAGAAGCCCGGCGACACCAACGGCCAAGGCGTCGGCGGCACCTGGTTCGCGGTGCGGCCCGACGGAAAGCCGGTCGGAGCGTCCGAGTAAGCCGGGCGCGTCCGATCCACCGGTCCGCCCCCTCCGCGCCGCACGGAGGGGGCGGACCGGTTTGCCGTCATTCACCGCGACTCCCCGCGAACCGACCCCTGTTCCGGAACGCTCCGCAGTGCCCCGCCTACGTTTCGTAGGTGCCGCGGAGGAACATCGACGCGGCACGTGCCGCAGGCAGTGACCGGGAACGGATGGTCAATTTCCGTTTCTGCTCGCTCCTTTGCCGGGCGATCAGTAGCCTCTGCTCGAACACCGGATCGCCTACGCCTTGGAGAGATAGATGGAGCGTCCCGCCTGGGCCCCCCGAAGCATCGACATCTCGGTGCCGAGCGTTTCGCGCATCTACGACTACTACCTGGGCGGTTCGCACAACTTCGAGGTCGACCGGGAAGCGGCCCGCAGGGCCATGGACTTCATGCCGGGCCTGCCCAAGATCATGCAGGCCAACCGGGCGTTCCTGCACCGTGCGGTGCGCTTCGCCGCCGACGAGGGCATCACGCAGTTCCTGGACATCGGCTCAGGCATCCCGACCTTCGGCAACGTCCACGAGGTGGCCCAGGCGGCGCGCCCCGGCGCGCACGTGGTGTACGTCGACCACGACCCGGTGGCCGTGGCCCACAGCCAGGCGGTTCTCGCGGGCAACGAGGACGCGGACGTCGTGGCCGCCGACCTCCGTAAGCCCCACGAGATCCTCGCGAGCCCCGAAGTGCAGCGCCTGATCGACCTGAACCGGCCAGTCGCCCTGCTTCTCGTTGCCATACTGCACTTCGTGGAAGACGCGGACGACCCTTACGGAGCGGTGGCCGAGTTGCGCGGCGCGCTCGCGCCCGGCAGCCTGCTCGTCCTCACGCATGCCTCGTACGAGGGAATCCCACTGCCACCGGAGCGGGCCGAGGGTGCGGTGGACGTATACAAGGACATTCGCAACCCGCTGATCATGCGCTCGCGCGACGAGATCGCGCGGTTCTTCGAGGGGTACGACATGGTGGAACCGGGACTGGTGCCGATGCCGCGCTGGCGGCCGGACACGGCGCCGGAGGACGAGGATCCGTATGCCTTCTCCGGTTTCGCGGGCGTGGGGCGTACGGCGTGAGCGCGGAACAGGACGGGCCGGAGGACAGACTGCGGCGGTTCGCGACGATCTGGAGCCGGGCGGTCTTCCCGGTGACCTCGACGGCCGCGACCCGGCCCGAGTTCGAGAGACAACTGCTGCCGCTGGCCCGGCGGTTGAGCGAGGCGCTGAGGGCCAGGACCTTCGACGCGGGCGAGGCCAGGGCGGTGGGCGCCGCGCTCGTCGCCGCGCACTGCACCGACCCGGAGGCGCTCAGCCGCACGCTGGACTGCGTGGACGCGTATCTCGTGCTCTACTGCGGCGACGACAGCTCGGACGCCGCTCAGGAGGACCTGCGGGCGCGTGCCGCGCGGTTGCAGCACTCCATGGCCGCCGGGTTCGCGCAGGCGCTGCGCGAGCGGACGCTGGCCGAGCAGGAGGCCATCGCGCAGGCGGCGTTGCGGGCGCAGGGCCTGGTCGCGCAGGCGCTGCACGCGAGCGAGGCCCGCTTCCGCGCGGTCTTCGAGGGCGCGGCCATAGGCATCGGCATGGCCGACCTGGACGGCAACATCCTCCAGGTCAACGGGGCGCTGCTGCGCATGTTCGGACTCTCCGAGCAGACCATGCGCAGCCGCAACGTCAGGGAGTGGACGCACCCCGACGACGCTCCCCAGACCTGGAAGCTCTACGACGAACTCGTCCGCGGCGTCCGCGAGCACTACCACGTGGAGAAGGCGTTCTACCGCCCTGACGGAACGGTCCTGTGGACCAACCTGACGGTCTCCCTGCTGCGCGACGCCGACGGCAACCCGCAGTACCAGCTCGCCCTCATGGAGGACACCACCGAGCGCCGGCTGCTCAACCTTCGGCTGCGCTACGAGGCCACGCACGACGCGCTCACCGGCCTGCCCAACCGGACCTTCTTCTTCGAACGCCTGGAGAAGGCGCTGGGCGCCGGAGCAGGCCAGCGCTTCGGCCTGTGCTACCTCGACCTGGACGGCTTCAAGACCATCAACGACAGCCTCGGCCACGCGGCCGGCGACCGGCTGCTCGTCGAGGTCGCCGACCGGCTGCAGTCCTGCGCGACCGCGCCCGGCGAGATGGTCGCCCGGCTCGGCGGCGACGAGTTCGTGGCGCTGACCACCGGCTCCGAGACCGAGCGTGAGGTCGACGAGCTCGCCGCCCGCATCATGAACGTGCTGCTCGCCCCCGTCAGCATCGACGGCCGTGAGCTGACCGTGCGCGGCAGCATCGGCATCGTCGAGGGCCCGGCGGGGGAGCGCAGCCCGGCGGAGGTGCTGCGCAGCGCCGACATCACCATGTACCGGGCCAAGTCGGCGGGCGGCAACCGCTTCGAGCTCGCCGACCCGGAGGCCGACGCCCGCGCCATCACCCGGCACGGGCTGACCACCGCCCTGCCGACCGCCCTGGACCGAGGCGAGTTCTTCATCGAGTACCAGCCGCTGGTCCACCTGGGCGACGGCAGCGTGCGCGGCGCCGAGGCCCTGGTGCGCTGGCTGCACCCGCAGCACGGTGTGCTCGGCCCCGACCGGTTCATCCCGCTCGCCGAACACACCGGTCTGATCGTTCCGCTGGGCCGCTGGGTCCTGGAGCAGTCGGTGCGTCAGGCACGCGACTGGCGGGAACGGCACGCCGACGCCGGGCCGCTGCGCATCAACGTGAACCTCTCGCCCTGCCAGCTCACCCATCCCGGCCTGGTCCAGGACACCATCGACATCCTGGAGCGCACGGGCGTCGACCCCGGCGCGCTCTGCCTGGAGGTCACCGAGTCGGCCCTGATCGGCGCCGACGACGACCTGCTCAAGCCGCTGCGCCGCCTCGCCGAGATGGGCGTCGACATCGCCCTGGACGACTTCGGCACCGGCTACTCCAACCTCGCCAACCTGCGCCGGCTGCCGGTGAGCATCCTCAAGCTGGACCGCTCCTTCACCCAGAGCATGCAGCAGTTCCCGGCCGACCCCGTCGACCTCAAGATCGTCGAAGGGATCGTTTCTCTCGCCCACAGCCTGAACCTCGCGGTGACGGTGGAGGGCGTGGAGACCGGCGCCCAGGCCGAGCAGCTGCGCATACTGGGCTGCGACACGGCCCAGGGCTGGTACTACGCCCGCCCGGGCCCGCCGGACCGGCTGCACGAGCTGGCGCTGGTGGACGCGACGGGGTGACGGCACAACTCGGTTGCTGGGGTGCCGGGGCCGTCCGCGAGGATGCCCGGGTGACCGAGGAACAGACGAGATGAAGGAGGCCGAACTGCCCGACCATCCGGGCAGCTCGGCGGGCGGCCCCCGGTACGAGCCCTCGGCCATCGCCGGCGTCGTCCTGGCCCCCGGCCTGGCGCACCTCACGTACGAGACGGACTTCGACGGCCGGCACGCGCGCCGCAGCTCGCTCTGGCGCAGGCGGAGCGAGGAGACCGGCTGGCGGATGTACCACCACCAGGGGACACCGGTCCCGCCCGAGTCGGCGTAGCGGCCGCTCGGCTGCTCTTCCCCGGCCGTCAGCCCGTCTCCCTCTCCCGCAGATCGTCGGCCACCGCCGTGGCCGCGCGGACCAGTGCCGCCGTGGCCGTCGAACGGGACTGCAGCCGGGCCGGGCGATGGCGAGGACCGCGGGCGGGGCGTCCGCGACGGGCCGGCAGACGACACCCGGGCGCGGATAGCGGGCGGCGACGGAGTCCGGCAGCAGGGGGACGAGGTCGCCCAGGGCGACGAGCGTGAGCAGTTGGGCCAGGTCGTGGCTCTTGCCGCGGATCTCGTCGAGGTACCGGTGCAAGCGACGAATTAGCGCAGCGGGCGGGATTCCACGAACTCCCCCTCTGTTCGGTATTGCCCTGAGGGTAACAAGCGGGAGCGGGCCGGTCCTTCAGTTCGGGCGCGCCGGGCAGCAGGCTCGACGACGTCAAGTGAAGTGATTCTTCTGGGAGTTGTTCGTGATCGTCGTCACCACGCCGAGCGGACAGATCGGCCGGCAGGTCCTCGATCGTCGCCTCGACGCTCCGGAGGGCGCCGCGGGGATCCGGGTGATCGCCCGTGACCCCGGTCGCCTCTCCCCGCGCGTGCGCGAACACGTGGAGGTCGTACGGGGATCGCACGCGGACCCCGCTGTTCCGAAGGAGGCGTGCGAGGGCGCCGACCGCGTGTTCTGGCTGGTGCCGCCCTCACCCCGGGTCGACGGCGTCGAGGGGTCACGTCCGCGCCTTCACGGAGCCGTTGCGTGAGGTGATCGGGCACGGGGGAGTCGAGCGGGTCGTCGCCGTCTCCACCCTCGGCCGGGGCGTGGCGAACGCCGGGCAGATCTCGGCGTCGCTCGCCGCGGACGAGACGGTCTCGGCCACCGGCGTGCACTACCGGGCACTGTGCGCGCCGTTCCTGATGGAGAACCTGCTCCACCAGGCCGAGTCCATCCGCGACGCAGGTGTGTGGCGCGTGGCGCTGTCCCAGGACCGCGTCCTGCGTACCTGCGCCCCCCGCGACATCGCCGCCGAGGCCGCCCGGCTGCTGCTCGACGGCTCCTGGACCGGACAGGACGACGTCCCGCTGGCCGGCCCCGACGAGCTGACCCCCGAGGGCATGGCCCGGGTCGTCTCCGAGGTGCTGGACCGTCCGGTGCGCGTCCGGCGGACCAGCAGTGCGGACCACCGGGAGATGATGCTGCGCTTCGGGGCCAGTGGGGCCTGGGCACAGGGCCAGGCCGACATGATGGACGCCCCGAACGACCAGGGTCTCTACGGCGCCGACGCGCCGAGCACCCCCTCAGTCCGCGCCCACCGGCTTCCGCCAGTGGTGCGCGGAGGTGCTCAGGCGGGCCGTCCTGGGCTGAGCTCAGCGCTCCAGCAGCATCCGCTGGAGTTCCCGGGCCGCCCTGGGCGGCGCCACGTCACTGCGGTGCGCGAGCGCGATCGTACGGTGCAGCCCGGGCCGGGCCAGCGGGGTCACCCGCAGCCCGCGCCCGGACCGGGCCGCCACCATCCGGGGGACGACGGCCACGCCCAGCCCGGCCCGCACGAACCCCAGCACCGCGTCCATCTCCCCGCCCTCCACCGCGAAGTCCGGCTCGAAGCCCTCGGCGCGGCACGCGGCCACGGTCAGTTCCCGCAGGTCGTAGCCGTGCCGGAACATCACCAGGCGTTCGCCCTCGAGATCGGCGACGCGTACCGTGCGCTGCCCGTGCCCCGGCCTGGAGGCGTCGGGGGAGGAGACCACGACGAGGTCCTCGCGCAGCAGATCCACCGTGGTGAGCGCGGGGGAGGGCGTCGGCAGCGGGAGGACGACCAGGGCCAGGTCGAGGGCGCCGCGGGCGAGTTCCCGTACGAGATCGTGGGAGCCGCCCTCCTCGATCAGCAGCCGGATGCCCGGATAGCGGTCGTGGAAGGCACGCAGCACGTCCGGCAACAGCCCTGTGCACAGACTCGGCGTCGCGCCCAGCCGGACCCGTCCGCTGCGCAGCTGCACCAGCTCCTGCACCTCGTGCCGGGCGGTGTCCGCGTCGGCGAGGATGCGCCGGGCCAGCGGCAGCAGCGCCTCACCCGCGTCGGTGAGCGTGATGTTGCCCCGGGCCCGCTGGAACAGATCCGCCCCGAGCTCCCGCTCCAGCGCCTTGATCTGCTGCGACAGCGAGGGCTGGGCGACATGGACCAGCTCGGCGGCCCGGGTGAAGTGACGGGTCTCGGCGACGGCCACGAAATACTGGAGCTGCTGGAACTGCATGGTCGTACGATAGCCGTAGCCTATGGAATCAAGCCGGACCATGTCTTGGACCGATCGGGTTGCCCGGGCCTAGCGTGCTGTGACATGGCACTGGTAACGCGGACGGACCGACGACCGTCCATGGCACGCACCGTGTGGGACTCCTCCGTCGGCAAGAAGACCGTGATGGCGGTCAGCGGTCTGATCATGCTGCTGTACCTGGTCGCCCACATGATCGGCAACCTGAAGATCTTCTTCGGGTCGGGCGAGTTCAACCACTACGCGCACTGGCTGCGCACTGTCGGCGAACCGTTCATGCACTACGAGTGGACGCTGTGGCTGATCCGGATCGTGCTGGTGGTCGCCGTGGTCGCCCACGCCACGTCCGCGTACCAGCTCAGCCGCCGCGACATCAAGGCGCGCCCGAGCAAGTACGTCCACAAGAAGCCGCGGGCCAGTTACGCGACGCGCACCATGCGCTGGGGCGGGATCATCCTCGGCCTGTTCATCGTCTGGCACATCCTGGACCTGACCACCGGCACCGTGCATCCCGGCTTCCAGCCCGGCCACCCGTACCAGAACGTCGTGGACACCTTCTCCACCTGGTACGGCAACGTGATCTACATCGTGGCGATGCTCGCTCTCGGCCTGCACATCCGGCACGGCTTCTGGAGCGCCGCCCAGACCCTCGGCGTCGGCAGCCGCACCCGCGACCGCGCCTTCAAGACCGTCGCCGACATCCTCGCGCTGCTGCTCACGGCCGGCTTCATCGCCGTCCCCGTGGGCGTCATGACCGGAGTGGTGAGCTGACATGAGTACCTACGCCGACTACACGACCGGCGAGCCCGTCGTCGACAGCAAGGCCCCGGCCGGCCCGATCAACGAACGCTGGGACAAGCGCCGTTTCGAGGCCAGGCTGGTCAACCCCGCCAACCGCCGCAAGCACACGGTGATCGTGGTGGGGACCGGCCTCGCCGGCGGCTCCGCCGGTGCCACCCTCGCCGAACAGGGCTACCACGTCGTCCAGTTCTGCTACCAGGACTCCCCGCGCCGCGCCCACTCGATCGCCGCGCAGGGCGGCATCAACGCGGCCAAGAACTACCGCAACGACGGGGACTCCATCCACCGGCTGTTCTACGACACCGTCAAGGGCGGCGACTTCAGGGCGCGGGAGTCGAACGTCCACCGGCTGGCGCAGATCTCGGTGGAGATCATCGACCAGTGCGTGGCGCAGGGCGTGCCCTTCGCCCGCGAGTACGGCGGCCTGCTCGACACCCGCTCCTTCGGCGGCGTCCAGGTGTCGCGGACCTTCTACGCCCGAGGGCAGACAGGGCAGCAGCTGCTCCTCGGCGCCTACCAGGCGCTGTCCCGGCAGATCGCGGCCGGGAACGTGGAGATGCACCCGCGGACGGAGATGCTGGACCTGATCGTCGTCGACGGGCGGGCGCGCGGGATCGTGGCGAGGGATCTCATCACCGGTCGCATCGACACGTACTTCGCCGACGCCGTCGTGCTGGCGAGCGGCGGTTACGGCAACGTCTTCTACCTGTCGACGAACGCCATGAACTCCAACGCGACCGCGATCTGGCGGGCGCACCGGCGCGGCGCCTACTTCGCCAACCCCTGCTTCACCCAGATCCACCCCACCTGCATCCCGCGCACCGGCGACCACCAGTCCAAGCTCACCCTGATGAGCGAGTCGCTGCGCAACGACGGCCGGATCTGGGTGCCCAAGGCCAAGGGCGACGACCGCCCGCCGAACAAGATCCCCGAGGACGAGCGCGACTACTACCTGGAGCGCATCTACCCCTCCTTCGGCAACCTCGTCCCGCGTGACATCGCCTCCCGCGCCGCGAAGAACGTCTGCGACGAGGGCAGGGGCGTCGGTCCCGGCGGACAGGGCGTCTACCTCGACTTCGCGGACGCCATCGAGCGCATGGGCCGGGGGGCGGTCGAGGCCAAGTACGGCAACCTCTTCGACATGTACCAGCGGATCACCGACGAGGATCCGTACGAGGTGCCGATGCGGATCTACCCGGCGGTGCACTACACGATGGGCGGCCTCTGGGTCGACTACGACCTCCAGACCACCGTCCCCGGCCTGTTCGCGATCGGCGAGGCCAACTTCTCCGACCACGGCGCCAACCGGCTGGGCGCCTCCGCGCTGATGCAGGGCCTGGCCGACGGCTACTTCGTACTGCCGGCCACCATCAACGACTACCTCGCCCGCAACCCCCACCACGACGCGATCGACGCCGAACACCCCGTCGTGCAGGAGGTGCTGGCCGAGACCGAGGACCGGCTGAACCTGCTGCTGGCCGTCGACGGCGACCGCACCCCCGACTCCTTCCACCGCGAAGTCGGCGAACTCATGTGGGAGTTCTGCGGCATGGCCCGCACCGACAGCGGACTGCGCAAGGCGCTGGAGCGCATCCCGCAGATCCGCGAGGAGTTCTGGCGGCGGATCAAGGTCCCGGGGACCGGCGAGGAGTTCAACCAGTCCCTGGAGAAGGCCAACCGCGTCGTCGACTACCTGGAGCTCGCCGAGCTGATGTGCCTCGACGCGCTGCACCGCGGCGAGTCCTGCGGCGGCCACTTCCGTGAGGAGTCCCAGACTCCCGACGGCGAGGCCGCCCGCAGGGACGAGGAGTTCGCGTACGCGGCCGCCTGGCAGTTCATGGGAACCGGTGACGCTCCGGTTCTGCACAAGGAAGACCTGGTCTTCGAGTACGTCCACCCCACTCAGCGGAGCTACGCATGAAGCTCACCCTGCGCGTCTGGCGGCAGCAGAACGCCGACGCCGACGGAGCGATGTCCACGTACGAGGTGGACGGGATCTCCTCCGACATGTCCTTCCTGGAGATGCTGGACACCCTCAACGAGGAGCTCATCCTCAAGGGCGAGGACCCGGTCGCCTTCGACCACGACTGCCGCGAGGGCATCTGCGGCGCGTGTTCGCTCGTCATCAACGGCGACGCGCACGGGCCCGAGCGGACCACGACCTGCCAGCTGCACATGCGGTCCTTCAGGGACGGCGACACGATCGACATCGAGCCGTGGCGGGCGTCCGCGTTCCCGGTGATCAAGGACCTGGTGGTGGACCGGTCGGCGTTCGACCGGATCATCCAGGCCGGCGGTTACATCACCGCGCCCACCGGTTCCGCGCCGGAGGCCCATGCGACGCCGGTGCCCAAGCCGGACGCCGACTTCGCCTTCGAGCACGCGGAGTGCATCGGGTGCGGGGCGTGTGTGGCCGCCTGTCCCAACGGAGCGGCGATGCTGTTCACATCCGCCAAGATCAACCACCTCAACGTCCTGCCGCAGGGCGCGCCCGAGCGCGAGACGCGCGTGCTGGACATGGTCGCGCAGATGGACGAGGAGGGGTTCGGCGGCTGCACCCTCACCGGAGAGTGCGCCACGGCATGCCCCAAGGGCATCCCGCTGGTGTCCATCACGAGCATGAACAAGGAGTGGCTGCGCGCGACCCGCAAGGTGGCCGGGCGCTAGACCCCCCAGCTCACAGAACGTTCGCCGACAAGGTGCGGACGGGCGGGGCCGGGAGTGGTGCTCAACCCCGGCCCCGCCAGGCACCCCTGGCATTCAACAACCTCACACCGTGTCTCTCTTCGTGGGTCACGCGCCGGTCAGCCGGCGTCGGAAGAACTGTGGCGGCGGCACCGCTCGCCGCCCTCGGCCCGTGACCTGGAGAGAGCCATGACCGGCGTTTCCACGCTCGACCGTCCCCCGCAGTCGACCGCTCCCACCCGCTACACCGTCACCCTCGCCCGCGACGAAGCCGACGTGCGTGCCGCGCAGCGGCTGCGGCACGAGGTCTTCGCCGGGGAGATGGGCGCCCTGCTGTCCACCCCGCAGCCCGGGCTCGACGCCGACGCCTTCGACGCGTACTGCGACCACCTGCTCGTGCGCGACACCGTGACCGGCCAGGTCGTCGGGACGTACCGGCTGCTGCCGCCCGAGCGGGCCGCCGTCGCCGGACGCCTGTACTCGGAGGGCGAGTTCGACCTCGCCCCGCTCGACCCCATCCGTGCTGGGCTCGTCGAGGTCGGCCGCTCCTGCGTCCACCCCGACCACCGGGACGGCGCGGTCATCGGACTCATCTGGGCCGGCATCGCCCGCTACATGGTGGACGGCGGTCACGAGTGGCTCGCCGGCTGCTGCTCGATCCCCCTGGCCGACGGCGGCGCCCTCGCGACGGCCACCTGGGACCGGGTGCGGGCCAAGTACCTGGCACCCGAGGAGTTCCGCGTACGGCCGCTGCTGCCGTGGGTGCCGCAGAACGACACGCCCGCCGCCCGCACCGAACTGCCCGCACTCCTGCGCGGCTACCTCCGCCTCGGCGCCTGGGTCTGCGCGGAGCCCGCCCATGACCCGGACTTCGGGGTCGCCGACCTGTACGTGCTGCTGTCGATGCGCAGGGTCAACCCGCGCTATCTGCGGCACTTCCTCTCCCTCGTCCCGGCCTGATGAGCGTCTGGCTGCCCAGCGCGCCCTGCACCCCGAGGGCGTGCGTGGAGGCGAGGGCATCCGCCACGGCCGTACCGCGTGCCGTGCTGCGGCTGGCGGCGGTCACGGCCCTGGTGCTCGCCGGGGTCGTCCTGACGCCGCTCGGCGGGAGGATCCCCGCCGGTCCGGTGAAGCGGTGGTGCCGGTGGATCGTACGGGCCGCAGGGGTCCAGGTCCGTATCACCGGCGCCACCGCGCCCGCCGGAGGGCTGCTGCTGGTCGCCAACCACATCTCCTGGCTGGACATCCCGCTGCTCGCCGCCGTCCGCCCGGCCCGGATGCTCGCCAAGGCCGAGATCCGGCAATGGCCCGTGGCGGGACCGCTGGCCGCGCGGGGCGGGGTCCTGTTCATCGACCGGGACCGGCTGCGCGCGCTGCCCGGCACGGTCGCCCGGATCGCGGACGTCCTGCGCTCCGGGCAGGCGGTCGCGGTCTTCCCCGAGGGCAGCACCTGGTGCGGCCGCGCCCAGGGGCACTTCCGCCGGGCCGTCTTCCAGGCCGCGCTCGACGCCGGAGTCCCCGTGCAGCCCGTGCACATCCGCTACCGGCTCGCCGGGGGAGCGGCCAGCACCGCGCCCGCCTTCGTCGGCGAGGACTCCCTGCTCACCTCGATGTGGCGGGTGGTCTCGGCGCGCGGACTGGTGGCCGAGGTCGAGGTCCGGGACGTCATCCCACCGGGCCGCCACTCCGACCGCCGCGCACTCGCCCGGGCCGCGCAGCCGGGGGCGACGGCCGAGCTGGACTGGACCCACGCCGCCTTGGTCGCTTAGCAGGCCTGTCCGGGGGAGCGTGGGGGAGGCGTGCAAGGCCCCGCGCCTGCGGCATGATCCGTCGGCAGGCCTAGGAAGCGAAGATCCCGGCAAGCCGCCGGTAGGAGTCCAGCAGGGCCTCGCGGTCGTAGGTGCTGGTGGTGACGAGGAGTTCCTGTGCCCCCGTCTCCTTCAGCAGCGTCTCCAGCTCGTGCGCGACCTGCTCCTCGGTGCCGGCGATGTGCCCGGCGAGTCCGGACTCGTAGAAGCCGCGTTCCTTGCCGGTCATCGGCAGGGCGTCGACGCGCTCGGCGGGCGGCAGGGGCGGGAAGGTGCCGTGGGTGCGCGAGTACGCCATGGACCAGGCCTCCGGGATCAGCAGCCGCCGGGCCTCGGCGGGCGTCGCCGCCACCGCGACCGTGCCGGAGATGACGACGTACGGCTCGCGCGCCCAGGGGGAGGGACGGAAGTGCGCGCGGTAGTGGTCGATGCCGCGCTGCATCTTCTCCCGGCTCCTGAGGTCCCCGATGACCATCGGCAGGCCAGCCCGCGCCGCGATGGCGGCGCCCTCGCCCATGGCCAGTACGAACGGCGGCACGGTCAGGCCCTCGGCGGGGCGTGCGTGCACGCCGGTCGGGGACGTTCCCCGGAACCAGCCGAGCAGCTCGTCGAGCTGCGCCGCGAAGTCCTCGGCGTCGCCCTTGTCGCGTCCCAGGGCCTTGCGCACGCCGTCCGTGAAGCCCACCGACCGGCCCAGCCCCATGTCGATCCGCCCGGGGAAGAGGGACTCCAGCACTCCGAACTGCTCGGCCACGATCAGGGGTTGGTGGTTGGGCAGCATCACGCCGCCGGTGCCGACCCGGATCGTCCGTGTCGCCGCGGCCACGGCGGCGGCCAGCACGGTCGGCGCGGAACCGGCGACCCCGGGCACGCCGTGGTGCTCCGACACCCAGAACCGGTGGTACCCGAGCCCTTCCAGCTCCTGCGCCAGCCGCACGGTGTCGCGCAGCGCCTCGGCGTTCGTACGGCCCTCGCGGGTGCGGGAACGGTCGAGGACGGAGAAGCGGGTGGCGGCGATCACGGAACTCACATGGGGTTCAACGCCTGGCGGGCGGTGACATTCCCATCCGCCGACGCCGACCGCCGCCGGGGAAAACCGCGTGACCGCGATCCCGCACGTCACCAACAATGGAGCCCGCTGCACGGCGGCCGCCGAGCGTCCCGCACCGGAAAGGTCGTCCCGCACCGGAAAGGAGGCCGACTGTGACCGTCCCGAACCTCCTGCTGTCCGGCGTCGTCGGCTCGACCGCGTACGGGCTCGCCCAGGCGGGCTCCGACGTCGACCGTCTCGGCCTGTTCGCCGCGCCCACCACCGACCTGCACGGACTGCGCGGCCCGAAGGAGTCCCACGTCACCAGGGCGCCGGACCGCACCCTGCACGAGGCCGCGAAGTGGTGCCGGCTCGCCCTGGGCGGCAACCCGACCGCCATGGAGCTGGTGTGGCTGCCGGCCGACCTGTACGAGGTGCGCGCACCCCTGGGCGAGGAGCTGATCGGCATCCGTACGGCGTTCCTGTCCGCCCAGCGCGTGCGGGACGCCTACCTCGGCTACGCCGCCCAGCAGTTCCGGCGCCTGCAAGCCCGCGGCGACGGCTCGTTCTCCGCGGACACGCGGGGGCGCACCGCGAAGCACGCCCGGCACCTGAAACGGCTGTGCCACCAGGGCCTTCAGCTGTACGCGACCGGGCAGTTGGAGATCCGGGTCGAGAACCCGGAGGAGTACCACGCGTTCGGCGAGCGCGTCGCCGCCGACTCCTCGGTCGCGCTGCCCCTGCTCAGGTACTACGAGGCCGCCTTCGACGAGACCCGTACGGTGCTGCCGGACCGGCCCGACGAGGCGGCGGTGGAGGCGTGGCTGCACAGGGTCCGCGGCCACTTCTACACCCCGGATACCTCCGCGGCGTGCTCGTGCTCGCAGGCCTCGTCGATGCCGTAGGTGTCCCAGGCGGGGAACGGGTCGGCCGCGGGGGCCGTCTCGTTCGGGCGCATGAGGCAGTCGGTGAGCGCGGCCTTGAGGGCCTCCGCGTCCAACTGCGTACCGATGAAGACCAGTTCCTGCGCGTACGGGGCGTCGGGGTCACGGGCGGCGGACGGCTCGAAGCGGGCCACCGCACCGGCCTGCGACCACAGTCCCGTCACGTTCGGACGGCTGGCCAGGGTGAAGAACCCCTTCGACCGCAGGATCCGCCCGTACCTGCCGCCGTCCAGTTCCTCGGTGACGAAGGCCCACACCCGGCCGGGATGGAAGGGGAGTTCGGAGCGGAAGACGGTGGAGGAGACTCCGTACTCCTCCGTCTCCGGGACATGGTCGCCGTTGAGCTCCCGCACCCAGCCCGGGGCCTGCTGGGCACGCTCCAGGTCGAACAGCCCGGTGCCCAGCACCTCCCGGAGAGCCACCGTTCCGTGGACGGCCGGGACGATCCGGGCGACGGGGTTGAGGCGGCCGAGCGTCGCGCGCAGGCGGGCGGCCGCCTCCTCGTCGACCAGGTCGAGCTTGTTGAGCACCAGGACGTCGGCGAACTCGATCTGGTCGACGAGCAGATCGCTGACCGTGCGCTCGTCGTCCTCGTACTGGTCCAGGCCGCGCTCGATCAGCTCGTCGCCGCTGTCCAGCTCCGTCAGGAAGTTGGCGGCGTCCACGACCGTGACCATCGTGTCCAGGCGGGCGACGTCGTCGAGGGTGGCGCCGTCGTCGCGGGCGAAGGCGAAGGTGGCGGCCACCGGCATGGGCTCGGAGATGCCGGAACTCTCGATGAGCAGGTGGTCGAAGCGGCCCTCGCGGGCCAGCCGGCCGACCTCCTCCAGCAGGTCGTCGCGCAGGGTGCAGCAGATGCACCCGTTGGTCATCTCGACCAGGCGTTCCTCGGTCCGGGACAGGGCCGCCTCACCGCCGCGGACCAGCGCCGCGTCGATGTTGACCTCGCTCATGTCGTTGACGATGACGGCGACGCGCAGCCCGTCACGATTGGCGAGCACATGATTGAGCAGCGTCGTCTTGCCCGCCCCCAGGAACCCGGAGAGCACGGTGACGGGCAGTCGGTCGTACGTCATCCGCTCAGCCCTCGGGCCGCAGCAGCCCGCGCTCGTACGCCTTGACCAGGTTCTGCGGTACGAGGTGACGCACGCCGTCGATCGTGACGGGTACGAGCGTGGGCGTGGCGGCTTTCCACTGCGCGCGGCGGTGACGGGTGTTGCTGCGGGACATCTTCCGCTTGGGGACGGCCATGGCGTTCCTCCTCGGTGGGCGAGCACCGAGGACGCTACATGAAAATGGATCCCATTAACAATTCCGGGGAGTCGACTCCGGGGAGTCGGGGGGGGCCCGCCGCCACCCCCCGGGCGCCCCACACCACCGCCGGGCCCACCCGCCACACGTACACGGAAAACGCGGAGGGGGGGGTGGGCTTGGGGGCG